>JAUICO010000096.1 GCA_030427825.1 bacterium
ACGATTTCGACGTCTCACAGAGCTCGGCACACAACTGCAGGCGAACGGAGACGCGGCCGCGGCCGCCGACGTGTTTCATCAGGCCCTGGAGTTGCGGCCGGAGTCGCGCTCAGGACTGGCGCGAGCTCTCGGTGCGTCACAGGCTGCCGAGCAATGGCGCCGATGTTTGAATGTACTGGGGCGCCTGGCCAAGCTCGAAGAGGACTCCGCGAAGCGCTCGAAGTTTGTCTTGACCATGGCCACGTTGGCCCGCGACGAGCTGAATGAGCCGGCGGAAGCGATGGAGTATTTCTCTACCGTCGTGGACATCGACATCAGGCGGCTGGAAGCTGTCGAGGCGGCGGCGGCCCTGGCTGCCCAGACCGGAGACTGGGTCGGGCTCGAAGCGATCTACCGCAAGACTCTCGCGAAGCTGGGTGTGCTCGGCGACGCCGGCCGCCCCATCATGCTTGTGCTCTGGCGCAAGCTCGCGGGCCTCTACGAAAAGCGGCTGATGCTGCTCAACGAGGCTAAGACTGCGTGGGGCGTGGTTGCGCGCATGGCGCCGGAAGACGAAGAAGCGCGGAGCGCGCTGAAACGCCTGGGCTGATCCCGGAACCGGTACAATCGGTCAATCACCGACGTCAAAGTTGCCCGCGAGTGAGTCCAACTTACGGCGCAGCGGCTCCGACGGTGTCGCACCCTCGGTCTGCAACCAAACAATCTCGGCGCTGAAGTCGTTACGCATGGGAAGAATCGTGATGATGTTACAGTTTGACACCCAGCCTTCGACATCAAACTCAGCGGTGCCGTCGTCAGCCGAGTACGAGGTCTGCGATAACGAAGCGCGCAGGCCACGGACATAGACGCCGTGCGGCGCGGAGTCCTGTGTACACAGGGAGTCGACACAGGTCTCACCAAACACGTGGCAGTCGTCGTCCCGGGTGCACGCAATGTCGCCGGGAGAAATCTCGAAGGACAGGGAGGCGAAGCCGGCGGCACCGGCCGGAGCGCCGGCGGTTCCCTCTACGTGCAGAGCACGCAGCTCGTCGGGAACGGTTTCGGGTCCAAGGCAGACGAAGGAATAGTCCGGCGCATGGGTATACTCGATGCTCGCGTTATGAACCGGCACTCCGCTTGTACCGATGATCAATACGTCGAGCTGAGCGGCAATGTTTGCAACGGCCATCGCCGCGTTCATGTTTGCTCTGTCCGAAGTGCCGGTCAGCAGACCTACCGTGAGCGCGAGCTGTACTTCGGTGTCTGTTACCTCGGTCACACCTGCTGACATCTTGATGGCTCGGGCGGTGTATCCACAGCGCGGTTCATAGCCCGGGTTTTCCTCCGGGAAGCCGCAACCCGCTTCGTTGTACGGGTATTCGTCGCCCTGTTCGATATCGGTGTCAAAGGCAAACCCTTCGATGACGACAGTAATGTCTCTGTAGCCGCTGAGGTTCAGCGACTCGCGGTCCAGGGTAACCGTGGTCTCGGAGATCTCACCGCTCAGTATGACTTCGTGGGAGTAGCGCGCCGCGGCGATTCGGCTCCGGTCGCCGTCAACGTGCTGCCAGGCGGCGTCTACGATTGGGAAGTCGTTGGCAAACTCACCGGTGGAGAAGTCACCTCCGATGAGCTCTGTCTGCAGCGCAGACTGAGTGCATCCCGCGGCGGCGTCAAAGAGCATCGAGAACCTGGAGACTCGGTGCGAGAGATCATCCCATTCCTGCCCCCAGGTGCTGGGAATCACGAACTCGGAGCATCCTTCCGGATCCGAGCCGCCGACGTCCGCGGTATCGTCATCGCAGCCGGCGCCGCCGAGCAGCAATAAGAGGGCGCAACAACACCAGAGGAAGGTCTTTTTGGTTACAGGCATTGGCAGGGGCTCACTGTGGGCATCGTCGAGCATCGCCGGACTTTACCTTCAGGGAATCCCCGTGTCTCGCCTCTCGTCGGCGCCGGCCTGCCTGTCGCGCGCCGACTTTCGTCGCCGGCCTGCCACGGCCCTGTTTCGCGATGTTCCGTGTCCCAAAAACCGATTCCGGCGCGCTGTCCCGGACAACGCGCCGACGTCGAGATCGGAGCTCAAGTTCGCCCCCGTCGCTGTTACTGTGCGCTGTCGTAGTACATCTGGTCACGCGCACGCCCGCGCCGGGTCTCGTTACTGCGCGCAGAGTTGTGCATCTGCAGCTCGCGGGCGGCACCCGAGGCGGGGGCCATGTTCTGCTCCTGCATGGTCTCCACCAGGGCTCGGACCTCCTCGGCTTCTTCGGCGAGGTCGTCAGAGTCGGTTTCGGTCGCCGCCGCGCTCAGAGAGTCGGCGAGGGCGTTCAGCTGCTGGTACGCGCCACCGGAGTCGCCGGACTGAAAACGCTCCAGAGCTTCATCGATTTCACCCACACTCGCGAGAGTCTGCGTCTGTACGACAACCTCGGCGTCACGGCTGGCGTCTGCGACCGAGGGGCTGTCGGTGCGCACGATGGCTGACTGGACCGAGAACTCGTTGGTACCGGTGGCGTCTGTGTCAAACTGAATACTCGCCTGCAGCACGTTTCCGTCAGTGTCGCTGTTGTAGTTGAGCGGTACAACGAAGCGGCGCACCTCGCCCGCAGAGATCTGGCGCAGCGAGATGACTGCGCTGCTGCTGTCTACGGCGACGCCGATGGAGTTCGACGCACCAAAGCTCACGCCGCTCGCGGGGGAGAGACGAATCTGTACGTTCCGCGCGACCGTCTGCGACAGCGAGGCAAGCTCGCGCTCAAGGACCTCGGCGATCGCGTCGGAATTCGGCAGGAAGTAGTAGTCCCCGTCGCCGCCCTGGGCGACCTGGACCATGACGTCTTCGTTGTAGTCGCGTCCCAGGCCGATGGTCGAAGTCGGGACGTGCTGCTCAAGGGCGTTCGACGACAGACGCCGCAGCTCGGATGCGCTCGATGAGCCGTTGCCGTCGCTGAGAAGCACGACGCGATTGACGCGGGTCGGGTCATTCTCGATCAGCGCGCCATACGCGTCCTGCAGGCCGCAGCGAATGCAGGTTCCGCCGCCGGCTTCGATGGTGTTGATCGCGCTGTGGATCGAGGCGCGCGATGTGTCGATGCGCTGATTGCGTACGAGGACGCGGGCGTTGGAGTTGAAGGCGATCACCGTCACCTGGTCGCCGGGTCCCAACTGGTCGATCAGGGCGTGCGCAGCGTTGCGGGCGTCAACGATCTTCTGCCCGGACATGCTGCCGCTGTTGTCGAGGACAATCGCCATCGAGACCGGAGTTCGCGTGGTGGCGGCGGTCTCTGAGCCGATGACCTCAACCATCGCGACGCCGGCGTTGTCGCCGTGCAGCACTGCGCTCTGGTCGAGGCGGACAGCCACGGTCAGCGCGTCTGAGCTGACTGCGGTTCGCGACGCCGGCACCGGAGCCTGGCTGGGATTCGAGGCGACCGCCTCAGAGCCGCCTCGCTGCGACGACGCTACAGCGACACCCGCGAAGAGCGCGGCGCCGACAACTAACATGATGACCTGGTTGCGATTCATGACTCATCCTCCGATGCAGTGATTGCGTGGTGGAGGATGGATACGAGCGGTGCGCAGAAAAGGTTTTCTGAGCCCTGAATAAAAATGCGATCTCAGTCGGGGCAGGTGCCGAGCTGGGAGTTGGCCACGCTGCGCCAGATCGGCGCGGAGTCTGCAGATACGGTCCGCAGAAAACAGGCCAGCTGCGCCTGAATGTCCGCGCGCTGGAAGACGATGTTATGTCCGTCAAGCACTTCAGGCAGATACTGCGCGACGATGCTTGTCGTCGTGCCGTCGAAGTTTGCCGATACGGGCGGGGTCAAGGCTTCGGTGCGGCCGCCCCAGCGCATCAGATCGAAGGCACTCTCCTCCTGGACCGGAGTCACCAGGTCGGCGCCAATCGCCGACGAGAGCGCGGCTCGACTGAGTGGGCTGAAGTACAGGTCGTCAATGCCTGAAGGCTGCATGACGTGGGGTGCCGTCCGCCCGGGGTACGGCCGCTGCACGATGTGCCGTGCGTGCACCACGGCCTCGACGAAGTCCCACTGGTGCTGCAGAGCGTGCGCGACCGGATCGAAGCGGTCAAAGGCATCGTTCGGGCCGTACCCCATCAGCGGAACGAGGATGGCGGCCACGTCGATCGGCGCCCGAGACTCCGCGATAATCTCGACGAATATGCCACCCGAACCGCTGAGCACTCCCGTGTTGATTTCGTCGGAAATCGTAAGCGCCGGGATCCCGATGGTCGCGCCCATCGAATGACCGACCAGACTGATACGGTCCGGGTTGAATCGAATCATCCCGTCGACCGCGTCGCCGGCGTCGAGCACGCCGGGGGCAATGTCCGGATCAATGACAACGTTGGCGAGCATGCGCGCGTGCAGTGTCACTTCGTTCGCACCGACGATGAAGTTGTCTACGGTCGCCCGAGGGTTGTTTGTTATGTTGTACAGCTGCAGACCACTGGTGTCCGGCGGAGAGTAGCGTCGGCCGTGCAGAGCGAAATTTGTCGCAAACGCAGCGATCCCGTAAGGCGCCACAAAGCCGCCGGGTCCGCTGCCATACGGAGCGTCGGTGTCGACATCCGGCTTCGGGCCGCGCTCAAGCAGCTCGTCGGAAGAACCGCCGGACCCATGCATGTACATCATGACCGGGAAGCCTCCTTCGGGCATCGGCTGCCTCGGGATCGTGACGCGGAATTGTAGCGTCTCCATCTCCTGAATCTCAGGTTGACCGTCGCCGCCGAACACGATGACGCCGTCCGGCGGCGCGGCCCACGGCCGTGCACCGGACTGAATCACCGGGACATCGTAGGTGCCTTCGAGGTGTACGAGGTCGTCCAGAGTCTCAACGAAGGTGATGCTGCCGGGATTCGGCGCCGGATCATCGAGCGCTTCGTAGAACTCATTGATCTGCCGGAGTCGAGCCGTCGGGTCGCCGGTCGTGAAGAGGTCCATGTGTGCGATGCGCGCGGTATCAAAGCCGCGGTCCGCCAGCAGCTGCGCCGCCGCCGCGTAGGCGCCGCCGTCAATCGTGGCGTGTGCGCCGACGATGTCGTCACCGGCGAGCAGGCTTGCGAGAGCAGGTGACGGCTCGATTGCGTTACCCTCGGCGTCGAGAACAGAGTTCGTAACAACGAACGCATAGGTCGTAAGCGGATCACGCAGCACGCCGAATGGAGATACGCAGGCCAGCTGGTTGGCGCCGCTATAGCGGCCGGCCGCCCGCTGGAACTCGCACTCGATCGGCAGCAGGGTCCCAGCGCCCGGCGAGTCCGAGTCGACGTTTGCGAGGAACACGTTGGGCCAGCCCGTGCCCGTTTCGACGCTGTCGTTGACGCTCTGAGCGACCGAGTTCGGATCCAGTGGCGCGCTGAACCAGGTAAACACGCCGCTCACCAGCCCCCAGCCGCGAACCAGCTCATCCGCTGCGTCTGTCCACACCTTGAGGATGGTGTTGCCCTGCGCGCCGGGCCAGTCGCCGAAGCCGTAGGACCCGTCGGCGCGCAGCCTGGTGTCGCTGGGGAACGGCAGGTCGAAGTAGGCGTCGCTTTGCGGTTCGAAGCGCGCGTATGTCGGAGTCGGCGCTGTGGTGTCCGAATCCGAATCGGTGTCAGAGTCGCCGCCTGCGTCCTGCGCGTCGGTGTCCTGCGCGTCGGTGTCCTGCCCGCCGGTGTCATCGCCGCAGGCTGAGAAGAGGAGGGCGATCATAGAGATCGCGATCAATCGGATCGTGGCAGACATCGAACTCCCTGTGTGAATCGGCGCGCAGCGTCGGCGAGGTTGCGGCCGACGTCAACTGTGGACGTTACCCGATGTCTGTGTCCCGCCCGCGGAACTCAACCGTTCACCTCGCGAACGCGCATGAAGAGGTCGTCTCGTGGGCGCATCGTAATCGACACATGTGGGACAGGCGGCGCATCGGCGGTCGCGACAAACTCAAAGTTCTGCAGGAGGACGGCGAGGAGAATGCGCGCTTCGAGTCTCGCGAAGGCTTCGCCGATGCAGCGTCGGTTGCCGCCGCCGAAGGGAAAGAAGGCGAAGCGTGGCAGCGATTTTCTGAGCTCCGGAGTCCAGCGCGTGGGATCGAAGACATGCGGATGGTCGAAGAAGCGAGGATCCCTGTGCATCGCATACATCGAAGTAATGATTTGCGCGCCGGCGCCAATCCTTTCGCCGCCCAGCTCCGTGTCGACTGCGGCTTCGCGGCCCGTGATCGCTGCCGGAGGCCGCAGGCGAAGTGACTCCTCAAGCACGTTGGTCATGTAGCTGAGTTCGGGAAGGTCGGCGACTGTGGGCGCCCGGTCACCCAGTACGGAACGCACTTCCTGCCGAGCGATCGACTGTACGGCAGGGTGTTGTCCCAGCTCGTAGAGCGTCCATGTCATCCAAAGGGCGGTGGTCTCGTGGCCCGCCAGCAGCAGGGTCACGACCTCATCCGCGACCTGACGATCATCCATCGCGCTGCCATCTTCGTCGCGGGCCGCCAGCAACATCCCGAGCAGGTCGCTGCGTTGTTCGTCTGCCGCGTGGCGCTCTGCGATAATCTCTTCGACGATTGAGCGGATTCGAGCGTTCGCCCGGTCGTAGCGGCTCCTCGCGCGATGCGGCAGCCACCGGGGAACAGGCACGAGCGAGTGCAGCTGGTGGTCGACGTACACGAGGACTTCATCGAGGGCTTCGCCGATGACCTCGGCGCGGTTTCCAAGCTCGCTGCCGAAGAGAGATTCCAGCGCGATGTCCAGGGCCAGACGCATCATTTCGCGGTTGATCGCGCAGAGCGGCTGTTCCCTGAGCCGCTCAACGCTGCGCTCGGTCGCCCGCACCATTGAATCGGCGTAGCTCTCGATGGCACGCCGGTGAAAGGCGGGCGCCATGAGCCGACGCGACTTCTTCCAGGTGTCGCCATCGGAGACGAGAATCCCGTTGCCGAACACACCCGTGAGCCGGCGAATCATGACGTCTTTCATGTACTTGTCGCGATCGCTTACGAAGACACGCTCCAACAACTCCGGGTCCTGCACCAGGTAGATGGGCTGCCCTCCGTAGCCGACGGGAAACTTCACAAAGTTGCCATACTGGCGGGTTACCTCGATGGGGTAGCCCAGGGGGTCGCGTCGCATGCGCACAACGCTCGTGAATCCCGGGCCGCTGCCTCCTGCCTGCTTGAAAAACATCTGCGCCTCTGTCGATTGTGGGTGACGGGGCGCAAGACTTCGGGTTACGCCCAGAACTAATAATATGAGCGCCTGCTCATCTTTTCCACTCGCGTTCCTGACATCGGGGGTTCATGGGGAGCAGACACAGTGAAACGCAGCGTCGCAGGCCCGGCCAGGAGAGATCCAGGGCTACGGTGGATGCGATAATCGAAGCGACTACTCAGATTCTGGCGAGCGAAGGGATCACCCGCCTCAGTACCAATCGCATCGCAAAACGAGCCGGTGTCAGTATCGGCACCCTCTACCAGTACTTTGAAAACAAGGAGGAGGTCGTCAGGACGGTCATCCTCCGTTTCGAAGAAGAGACCAGCGCGGTGATTCGCGAGCACATTGCGGCCGCCGCTGTGGGCAACTCCCTGTATGACAATGTGCCCGTCGTCATCGACGCGCTCCTGGAGATCACGCGCGGTGACGCTGCGAGCCACGGCGCGCTGCTCAATCAACTGCTGGAGGCGGGCTTTGCCGCCGAGTTTGAGGTCGCCGATGAGCGAATGGAAGTATTTCTCGCAGGAATGCTCATGAACGAGATCCGAGATACGGCGCTCGAGTCTCCTCTGGTATCCGCGAAGATGATTGTGCGCTCGGTGCTCGGTATCCTGCGCATCTCACTGCGCCGCGATCCGGAGCTGGTGCAGACGCCGGAGTTTCGCGAAGAGCTTATCCGCCTGATTCGCCGCTACGCGTGGGAGCGGGCCGACTAGTTGCCTTCGGCATTCAAGCGGGGTTCTGAAGCTGCTTCCGGGCTGCGCCGGGCCACGCACGTACCGGGACGTTCACACTGTGGTCGACAGCGATGTCCGTCGCGGCCGCCGTGCTGTGCGCCTATTTTGCCGGCAGGGTTGCCACGAACGCGCGGGCTCGCTCGACCCATTCGGCGAGGGCCTTATCGGTTTGAATGCCTTCCGGGTCGACAAGGGCGAAAGCCTTCATCTTCCTGCCCGTGAAGTCCATCGGCCGCGCGAAAGGCAGCTTCATGGTCGCTTCGTGAGCATCCTTTCCCACGCGTACCATCATGCCGCCTTTGCTCGTGACACCTACGCACATGTTGCCGTTCAACATGAACGCAATGCCGCCGAACATTCGCTTCTCAACGATACCGTCCAGATGACTCGTCGCCGCTCGGAGGCGTCCCACCAGTTCTTCGTCTACCGCCATGGGAGCCTCCCGGTCCGTCTGCGATCAGTCGAGCGGGATGTTCAGACGCAGGCGAAGCACGACGTTGTCGCGAATCAGGTCGTCGGCCCGTCCATCGTAGTTGATGCCGAAGCTTCGTCGGTTGATCGAGAACTCGGCGTTTGCGGTGAACGCCGTATCGGTTTGTGCCACCGTCGCAGGGAAGGTGATCGCGGCTGCGACGCCGTGGAGGGTCAGGTTACCGGTCACCGTGTGCGTTGCGTCGCCTTCGCCGCCTTCAGTGATTGAGTTGATGGTAAAGGTCGAGGTCGGAAAGGTCTCGACGTCGAAGAAGTCGCCGGTCTGCAGGTGCCCGGTCAGGCGGTCGACGTCAGCGAAGACAGAGCTCATCTGAATCTCGACGTTCGCGCGCGCGTCGGTAACGGCTGCGCCGGTCGTGAGCGTTCCTGAGAAGACGCGGAAGCCGCCGTCGTGGCTGCCTGTGACCTTAGAGCCGGTGAACTCGATGGAGGAGTTTTCAGGGGTGATTGCGTAACCCTCGTGCTCTGCCGCGGGCTGTGAGCCTGCAGCCTGTGAGTCCGCCGCCGCGACGTTGTCTGCCGCAGCGGCTTCGGCGCCGTGCGCGCCTTCTCCGGCCGCTGCGATCGGGTCGATCTGCTCGGCGGGTGTTACCTCAGCAGCGGGGACGTCCTTTGCCGGGTCCTTGCAGGCCGTGGTGAAGGCTACGAAGGCCGCGGCTGAAATGAGTAGAGTGATCGCGTGTCGCTTGTTCATCGTCGGATTCCGAGGTGGGAGTCGCAGTGAAGTTACGCCTCGCCGAGGCTGACGGGCGCTGAATTCGGGTATGTGTAATGCGGGTCAGAGGTTACGCAATGCCCCGCGTACACACCGTCTGCGTTCAATCAGCGGTCTCATCGATGAGCATGTCCCACGCGGGATCGTCGTCCAACATCAGCTCGAGCCAATCCCGAATCGAGGTGCCATTGATACGGTTGTTATTGATCGAGAATGCGGTCGTATGAGAGTCGCCGGCCTGCAGGGCGGCGTTGAAGCGCGCAGGAAAGAGGGCGTGAAGGCGCTGTGATTCCCGACGAAGCATGGTCTCGAAGAGCTCCGGGTCCAGGCGCAGGAAGGTCCCGGAGATTACTGAGTCCTGCATGCTGCTGTAGGTCGCGATCTTCAGGTTGGGGTCGTTCTCCAGCTGCCATGCCATCAGGGGTGTCAGGTGCCCGTTTTCGAAGCAGTCATCGCAGGACTCCGGTACGAATTCGCGCGCGTTCCATTCGTCGAACATTCGGTCCACAAACTGCAGATCCGCTTCGCCCTTCGCGACACCGACGCCGGCGTCGTTGAAGACGTAGATCGGCTGATGGGGAAAGAGCTTGCGCAGGAACGATGTCGCCAGCACGGTCCCGAAACCGCCTGCGCTTGAGCCCGAAACCATGATGCGCTCAGGGTTGGGGTAGCGCTCAAGCGCAATATCCATGGCGGCGCTGAAGTTCTGCAGGCCGTGCTGAATGCGATCCGGTTCACCGTCATTATCAAGATCGACCTCGACATCTCCTGCGAAGAGCGAACCGTCGCAGTAGGGCAGGTAGACCAGGTTCCAGTTGGCCACCGGCGAGAACTCCTCCTCGGCGTGGATCAGCTCGAAGACGATATCCGGGATGGTGGGGTCAGAGGTCGAAGACGCGATGCAAAGCTCCGACCAGCAGGCGCCCCCGCCCTGGAGGAATACCATCAGGGAGTTCTCGGTGCCGTCCCGAGTTCCCATCGAGAAGGTGCCACCCCGCAGGCACGCCGGCCCGCTGTCCACGTCGAAGCGATAGCGGCCGCGTCCGTCTGAGACCTCCGACCACTCCAGCTCGGCCTGTCCCATAAATCGCAGGATGTCGTCGGAGATGTTGTCGGCCGCCGGTGACGAGGGCGGCAGATCCGGCGCGTCTGCGGTGTCCGCGTCGCTGTCGTTTTCGCCGCTGTCAGGGGTGTCTGAGAATCCCGCGTCCGAGGTGTCGAGCGCCGCGTCTGCGCTGTCATTCGACTCCTCATCGCAGGCGCCGATGCCCAGCGTACAGGCGAACACTGCCGCAGCCATGGCGGCTCGCTTCAATCCAGTCATCTCTTCTCCCCATCAGTCGTCGGGTCGGTGCCGACCCGATGCGAATGTGGCGGGTTCCGGGCACCGGAGTCAAGCGTGCGCTGGATCATCGGGCAGCGCAGTACGCGGGATTGTCAGCGCGCTCCGTCCTGTTCGCGGCCCGACCGTTCCGGTTCAGGAAGGTGCCGACTTGTTGCCGTCGGAAAGGCTTCTGCCCATTGCGAGGACACGCAGTGTTTCCTCGTGCCAACGGTACCCCACGTTGGAGCACACGCTGAAGTCGGTCTTCACGATGCGCCAGCCGCTTGCTTCGCGGCGGTATTCATCGGAGTAATAGCCGCCGACGACGTGAATCGTGCCCTTGTTCGTATCCATCAGGTGGTAGCTCAGCGACCAGATTCCCGTCGCCGAGTCGCCGTCGATGTCGATTTGAGGGGGGCCGCCATGATGCAGCTCTACGATGTTCTCGTGCAGCGAGATGGCCGCGAACAGGTCGTACAGACTGTCACGGTGCGCGTGAGACCCGGTTCCGTCGTAACGAATCGAGATCGGACCATCCGCGAAGCACTCCCGTACGCCTTCGACGTCTTTCATGTCGCAGCGATGCCAGTAGCGAGCCTTCAGGCTGCGAATCGCTTCGATGTCTTCAAGGCGTTGTATTCGATCTGTCAGCGAGTTCTCTGTGCTGTCCATGGTCCTTGCGTCCCGGGTAGGTGCGATGCGAGTCTGTATGACTCGATACAACCTCTGCTCGTTGCAGCACAATCCCAGGGGATCCCATGTCAGCTCTTCGAATCTCTGCACTCTGCGTACTGGCCGCAGCTCTGCTCGCGGTGACCGCGTGCGAAAAGCACGACCCGAGCGAGCACGAAGACCATGCTCACACCAACGAACCTCACGCACCCGATGAGGAACACGGTGACGATGAGCACGCCGGGCACGAGCACGATGATGAGCACGATGATGAGCACGGCAACGACGATGGTGATCACGCGAACGCAGAAGAGGGCGATGCCGAGCACGCCGACGAGCACGGCGAAGACCACGCCGATGAGCACGGCGAGGAAGGTACCGCGAACGAGCCGCCCACAAATCCCCGCAGCGCGATCGCCCAGGTGCGTCCCACCGACGGAAACGAAGCCGCCGGCTGGGTGCGCTTTGACGAAGTCGCAGGCGGCGTTCGAGTCAGCGCTGAGATATCGGGCCTGACTCCAGGCAACCACGGATTTCACATCCACCAATGGGGTGACTGCAGCGCTGCGAACGGAACCTCGGCCGGCGGGCATTTCAATCCGAGCGGTCATGATCACGGCGGCCCGGATGCAGAGGTCCGGCACGCCGGCGACCTTGGGAACATCGAAGCAGGCGCGGACGGCCTCGCGCGCTACGACCGCATCGACGCCGCTCTCACCTTTGACGGTGACGCCTCCCTCATCGGCCGTGGCCTCATCGTGCACGCCGGCGAAGACGATCTGAATTCACAGCCCACCGGCGCCGCCGGTGCTCGGGTCGGTTGCGCGGTGATTGGCGTAGCGGCTCCGCCCGAATAGAGAACGCGTACCTGTCCATATGCAGGCAGGATGCGGAGGGGTGATGCGTCGAGATCCCGAAGGGGCCTACGAGAAGCTGGTGGCACGGGGCGCAGACGCGCTGGGAGAGGTGCTTTTTCCGGTCAACGACCTGGGGGCGCCGAATTGGAAGGAATCCGACGTGGTCGGCCGCCTTCTCAGTTACACCGATGAGCTCCCGCTGCGGATGCGTCGCCTGGTGCGCCTTCAATACGCCGCTATGCAGGTGTTTGGCGGCCTTCTGGCGTTGCGTCCGTGGCCATTTGGCCGCCTGGCGGTGAAGACGAGGCACGCCGCCTTTGTGCGCATGCGAAACTCGCCTGTGCTGGCGCTACGCCTGCTCTCTGATGCTCTCAAGGCTTCACTGCAGATGATGTATTTCTCGGACCCCGCCGTGCAGAAGGTCATGGGAGCGTTTAAGCCTGAAACGAGGCCGGATGACCCCTTCCAGATCGAGGTACGCGAGGGCGTGCTTGAAGCCCACCTGGAGGCCGACCGAGCGCGTGGGAACGCAGGCGCCGCGCCTTCGGCAGAGGTGGTGTCCTCATGATGAAGCACTTTGACGATGTCCGTGCGGGCTTCGATATCGATGCCGATGTGGTGGTCGTTGGCACAGGCGCGAGCGGCGCTGTCGCTGCTGCGAACTTTGCTGCCGCCGGCATGCGAACCGTCGTCCTCGAGGCGGGCCCGCTGATACGACCCGAAGACATGACCCGCGACGCTCCTCGTTTCCTCGCGCGCTACTTCTGGGAGGGCGGTCTGCGGATCGGCCTCGGCACGGCGCCTGTACCCAGCATGCAGGGCCGGTGCGTGGGCGGAAGCACGGTCTCCAACTCCGCGATCATGCTGAAGCTTCCGGACTGGGTTCGCGAGGAGTGGCGCCGGGAAGACAATATTCAATGGCTCGCCGACGGGTCTCTCGACGCCGCGTTTGAGCGGGTGTTCGAGCGCACAAAGACCGCGCCTACACCGATGGTCGCGATGGGACGTCGCAATTTCTTCGCGCGCGACGTGCTCAGCGACATGGGCGTTCCCAGCAAGCCGCTGCCTCGAGCTGTCTCCGGCTGCGACGGCTGCGCGGATTGCCTCGTCGGGTGTCACGACGGGCGCAAGCAGTCCGTGGATCGATCCTACGTCCCGCAGGCGATGATCGACGGCGCTGAGGTCTACACATGCTGCCACGTGTGCACCGTCGACATGGACGGAGACCGCGTCACCGGAGTCCGCGGCGACATCGTTGAGCCTCGCAGCCGCGAGCATGTCGCGAAGTTTCGTGTGCGCGCGCCGGTGGTCGTGCTCGCAGCGGGCGTGATGTCGACGCCGGTCATCCTCAAGCACAGCCGCATCAACCCGCGCGGCCGCGTCGGCGCCACCCTCAACGCCCATGTCTCAGCGGGCGTGTTCGCGGTTCTGGATGAGCAGGTCGACCCCTGGGTCGGCGCAAGTCAGGGCTGGGGCGCCATAAGCACAGAGACGCGAGGGCTGAAGTACGAGAGCCTCTGGGCCGACCCGAGCGTGATGCTGGTTCGCTGGGGCGGCATCGGCCGTCATCTCCTCGAACGGCTCCAGGATATTCGCAACATGGCTTTGGTAGTCATGGTGTATCGGGGCGGAATCACTGGGAAAGTTGGAGTCGGCCGAGACCTGCGTCCACGCATCAAGTTTCATATTCCGGATGATGACGCGCGCCTGATGTATCGCGAATGTCACCGGGTGATCACCTCGATGCAGACTCTTGGCGCGCGCTATGCGCACGTCGGTAACATGCCGGGAGTGCCTGAAGACATCTACACCGCCGAGGACGCCGAGGGGCTGCTGAGCAATCGACTGAAGGGAAAGCACCTGACGATGACAGGGAATCACGTATTCGGCTCCTGTCGGATGAGCTCAGACCCGCAGCGGGGCCCGGTGGATCCCGACGGCAGAGTGCACGGTACGCAGGGGCTGTACGTTGTAGACACCAGCATCTTCCCATCGCCGTCTGCGGTGAATCCGCAGGCGACCTGCATGGCGCTCGCGGACGTCCTGACGCGAAGAATTTCGGACCTGGGCCTTGCCGGCTGAGCGCAACTGCCGCAGAGGCACAGTAGCCGCCAGGTTGGGCGCTCGGAATAGTGCACAAGCGAGGGCGGTTGCTTCACTCCAGTCATTGTCCAACAACCGGAGAACGGACATGAACCGCATCGCAATGATCGCAGCTTTCGCGCTGGTCGCAGCCGCAGGCACTTTCGCAACCACGGCGTTCGCCTGCCCCTGTGGCGGCGGCGACACAGCGTCCATCCCTGACATGACGCCGGAAGCGGTTCAGGCCGCAATCGCGGCGAACGAGGTGACTCCGGTCGACGCGAATGGCGCAGGCGCTCGCTCCGAACACGGAGCGCTGCCCGGTGCCATCATGCTTACGTCGTACGAGTTCGACATCGCCGAGCTGCCGTCTGACACGTCGACCGCGCTCGTGTTCTACTGCTACAACGAAGCTTGCAGCGCGGCGCCGTCTGCCGCACAGCGTGCCATTGACGCCGGGTACACCAGCGTCGCAGTGATGCCCGCTGGAATCACCGGTTGGATCGCCGCGGGCTACGCAGTGCAGCCCTCGTCCAAGTAAGCTCTGCGCACGCGAGCGCGTCTTCCGACTACTCTGCGGATTCCGGCGGGTCGCCCGCTGCTTCCAGGGTATCTACCCAGACGCTCTCGTCACCATCGACCATCGCTTGAAGCCAGTCGGCGAAGAGCAGGTCGCCGATCGCGGTCGTCTCCATGCTGCCCAGCTGGACGTTGCCCAGGTCGTCGAAGAATCCGTCCGGCAGCTCGACGGAGCCGAGGTCGGAGCCGATGATGCCGCTGGGATCACCGAGAAGGGTGGTGTGGACAGCGCCGTCGACAATGAAGCGGCGAAAGCGCTGCGGGAAGCGCTGCTGCATTCGATCTGTCTCGCGGCGCAACGAATCGCGATAGTCTGCGGGCGGGATCTTCAGGAAGATGTTGGCGATGACGCCATCGTACCAGGAGGCGAAGAAGGAGACCTTCAGGTTCGGGTCCCGGTCCATGATCCAACCGAGAAGGCCGATGATGTGGCCGTTGTCGAGGCAGTCCTCGCAATCGCCGGGAATGAACCGGGCGATGTTGAACTCGTCGAGCAGAGTCGCGAGGAAGTTGTCGTCGCCATCGAGGCCGAGCCCCGGGCCGCTGTCATTGACGAGCAGAATCTCTGCGTCGGGGTAAATGTGACGGACCAGCATGACGCCCAGCAGCGAGCCATATGCGCCGGCAGAGCTGCCGCCCAGCATCACACGCGGCGGATTCGGGTAGTGCTCGGCGGCGATATCGAGGGCCGCTGAGAGGTTCTGCAGCCCTCGATGGTAGCGGGCGGGCGTCTCGTCGGTGTGGTCCATGTCGCCGGCGAACATCGAGCCGTCGCAGTAGGGCACGTAGACGACGTCCCAGTCACGCACGGGATTCACCTCAAGCCCCGGGTTCAGGATATCTGCACTCGCAGGTACCCCCTCAGGGGCCGCGGTGACCGCGAGGCAGAACTCCGACCAGCAGGCCCCGCCACCCTGCAGGAAAATGAGCAGGTTGTCGGATTCGCCGTCCCGTCGTGAGGCCCTGAAGTAGTCCCCGCGCATGCACATGGGCCCGTCTTCGGCGTCGTAGCGATAGGCGATGCTGCCATCGGACTGCTCCCGTACAGAGGCTGGGGTGGTGGTTCCGAGGTACTCGGTGATGCCGATCTGAGAGGCGAGGCTTTCTTCGGCCTTGTTCTCCTCGTCGGAACACGCGGCCGCCGACAGGGCAACGAAGGCCGCCAGCGTGAGCACCAGCGCGTCGCGTGTACGAGGTTTTGTTCTGCGCAGCAGAGTCGTGAAATCTGAGGGCATGGTTATCTTCCCGGTCGCAGGGAGTTGTTCGGCGCAGAAATTCTATCACGAAAGCGATGAACGCTCACCCGCTGCCTGCGGGGGGCAGGGCCTGTCGAAGTTGCGCACTGTGTTTTGGAGTATTTGAGGCCAAAAACGACCAACGGCGTACTCGATAAAGTACGCCGATGCTGAATCTATCTTCGTCTGAAGGGGGGCGTTGCCCGGACCGATTCCCCTAGAGCGAGCTACACATGCCTGCGCGGACCTGAGGCCTGCGCGGGACGTGTATTACCAGCGACCGCCGCCGCCGCCGCCGCCGTAGCCGCCGCCGCCG
>JAUICO010000214.1 GCA_030427825.1 bacterium
AGGACGTCGCGCGTCTCTCGGATGAGGGGTGGGTGGATGCGCGCGTCAGCGCGCGGGCGCGGTCGCGTGGTTCAGCGTGCCGCAGCCGCGGCAAGTAGCCTGGACCGGGAAGCCCACGAGATACTCATGGCCCCGCGCGAAGCGCAGGTGCATGCGGCCGTCGCGGCAAACGCCGAGCAGCTTGTCGCAGCGCGTGCAGCGCCAGGACGCGGTGGTGGAATGGGCGTTGGCAGCGCCAGATCGCCTCGTCAGGGTCGCTGGGTGCGATAGGAAGGGAGTCGGCATGGAAGTGCTCCTCTAAAGTGGAGCCCTTCCAGTAATCAGCCGTTTGTTAGACCGTCCCGCACGGCATGTTAGACCTTTGTCAGACGGTCGCCTCGGGCGACGCCCCGTCGATCACCAAGCGCCAGTAGCCTCGCTTCTCGCCCTTGGCGATGTAGACGTTCAGGATGCTCTCCCAGGTCTTTGACCGGAACGCCTGCTGAGGGTTCCGCGAGCCGAATCCGTCCATCAACTGCTTCACCGGCACGTCCGGGCTGCCCGCTTTGCATGCCGTCACGAGGCGCTCGAATATCTTGCTCTGCTCCGCGCCAGTGAGGTTCAGCGGAGCCTTTCCAGGCACATGCAGAACTGCCGACTGCGGTCCCGAGCGCAGCACCTGCGGTGTCGCGCCACCGCGTGCCAGCGCGAAGTTGCTGCGGTACGTCAACTCGAGCCCGTCGCGCGCGACCGCGAATTCCTCCTCTGCCGGCGCGATGTTCGACAGCAACGGCACCACGACGTTCGGCCCGAGATGGGACGGCCTGTCCTCGCTGGCCGACAGCACGATGCCGACGCCGGCCTGGTTGCGCGCGCGCATCGCGAGGTCCAGACGTTCGACGGTCTTAAGGTCGTTCAGCCGCCGCGCGAAAAAGAGCGGCACCTCGGCGCCGCTAATCTCCATAGCGCCAAGCAGGGTCAGGTCCGGGTCGAGGATCTGTTGCGACACGCGCCGCGTCAGCAGCGGTTTCAGCAGCCGCAGGATCGTCTCGTGGAGCCAGTCTGCGTTGAGCGAATACTTGTCGAGATCGCCGGCGGGCACGTCGCCGGCTTCCTCGCCGAAAGGCCCTATGGTGCGGACCATCCCTGGCTTCTCGGACGGCTTCACGGCTCCTTCGCCATTGATGTCGCCATCCTCGATCAGCACGACGTCCTGGCGGTCACGCCGCTCGAGCAGCCCGCCTTCGATCAGCAGTTGAGCATCGAGACCGAGCTCACGCAGGTACTGGCCTGTGACCTCGTCCTCGACGCGGTCGTGCAGCTTGATAAGCTTGGCAAACATCGCCCGCAGGTCTGTCGGGTCGATCTGTCGGAAGGCGCTGAGAATGCCCCACTCCTGAAGCAGCCTGAACCCGAGGCTACGCTCTTCCGGATCCTTGTGGCTTTGGAGATTGCAGCTCTTCGTGCCCGAGATCGTGATGTTGAGCGTGCGCTCGGTCGCATCCCCGGCACGGCTGTAGACCACCGCGATGCCGATCCGGCTGAAACCTTCGGCGCGCCGGAACACGTTGCGTGCGCCAAGATACTGGTCGGCGACCGCCTCGATGTCGTCGTCGATAGTGACCTTCAGCAGCAGCTTCCGCCGCCAATGGCCGAGGCGCACCTCCGCTTCCAGAACACGGGCGCTGCTTATGTCGTACCCCTCTATGGCGGGGCGTCCGAGCGCAAGAGAAGACCGGAAACGCGTGAGGTTGTAGCGCTTCCAGGTCAGCGGCTTCTGGGAGATGTCGTGGTTGAGCGCGACCTCGGCGAAGGTGTCACTGACCTGCTGGCGAACCAGCGGGCTGTCCGCGCAGACCTCAATCTGCCGCAGCGACGGTGTATAGATCAGTGTTGCCTCGTTCGGCGGTCGATAATAGATCGCCGCGCGTCGGCCGTCGTCGCGATGGTTGTAAACGCTGGAGAGCGGCCCACCATGGCGCACGATCAGCATGATCGACGCGGGGTGCGCATCGGTCTTCGGCAGGTCAAGCGCGCGGACCGTGCAGGAGATCGCCGGCTTGAGTTCGAGGATCTGCTTGATCCGGATCGACAGAGCAATCTCATCTACGGATGCCGCGACCAGGGTTACGGTGGTCTCGAGATCAACCTCGAACGCGTCGTAGAGCCTTCGGTGGTCGCGGTACTGTCGGGCCGAGTGGAAGCTTTCCGCATCCTCGAAAGTCTCGCGGGCATTGAGAAATGCCCAGATGCTCTTGCAGAGCGGGTCGGGCTGGTCCTCGAACGTCTCCGCCCGTTCATGATCCAGCTTCTGGGCCACAATGGTTGCCAGCGACGTGACGCCCTTCCCGCTGGCGAGGGCCCGCATGCGTCGCGATCGGGATTCGTTCGGGCGAAGTTCATCCGGGTCAAAGTCGCAAAGGAGCTCGATCAGCCGCTCCCGGAACACGTGGACGGCGTCCTCGTCCTCAAGATCGGGCAGATCCTCGGGCAGGTCGAAGTCGGGTTCGCTTTCATCGTCACGAACAGCGAGTGCTGCGAGAAGCAGATCGATCCGCGCATCTTCGATCAGACCAAGGGCCTCCGGCCCCAACGGAAGAGACTTGCGCGGCATCAGAACACCTCGGTCGACTGTTGCTCGATGGAATCCAGACCGCCACGATTACGGAGTCGCGGACGTCAGACAAGCTAAATGTTCATTATATGTTCCAATGTCAGCAGTGAATGTCCCATCCCGGGCAGCAAGATGGCTTTTCCTCTGTGATGTCACCACAGACGCGGAACTGCCGCCATGAAACGCCCCAACCCCCTGCCCCCCAATCGCATGACAGCCGCCGAGCGCCGCGCCGAACTCACCGGCCTGCTTGCCCTCGGGTTGGTCCGTCTGCGAAAGCGGGATCAGCCTCAACATTCTGACAAAAATAGAGAAAGTCGCCTACACTCTCCG
>JAUICO010000097.1 GCA_030427825.1 bacterium
GCGGCTATCAGACAGGCAGGGGCGCCCTGCCGACTTGATAGCCGTTTCGTGTTTTTGCGAGCGTCGGTGGGACGCGCAGACCGAGACCGGCCACTTCCAATTCATCGTGCACGTCGCGGTCATCCCTGCGACGCCTCACAACATGGCACGTCCCAACATGGCCCTATCGATACGGCGTGTGCCCGGGGAGATGCGGGTGACTCAGGCGTCGTCCTGCGCTGCGAACACGCGTCGGAGCAGGTCCGTAGAGCGTGAGCTGATGTCCTCACGAATTCGGGTCTCTTCTCGGCCGAGAATGGTGAAGAGGCCGCTCAACGACTTGTCTACGACGTAGGTCTCGAGATCGAACTCAGGCATGTTCAGCAGCGGAATGTTGCGAACGATCTGGGTGACGGCGGTGTAACCCTGGTAGAGTCCCACTTCGCGGATTTTCGTCTCTACGATGGGACGAAAACGGCTCGTCAGCTCCTGCGTGGTGCGGTCGCGAAAGTAGGTGGTCATCGCGGTGCTGTCTCCGCGGAGGATGCTCCAGGCGTCCTGAATCGTGATGCCGCGAATGGCGTCCACAAACACGTCCACCGCCTCGCCGGCCGCAGCCTCTGCGGCGCGGTTCATCTGCACCTCAAGCTCCTCGACCTGACGACTGAAGCCGATCTGGCTGATCGTGCCCATGACGTCTTCAAGCTCTTCCGGCATCACAATCATGATGAGCGCGTTGCCGAGGAAGCCGTTGAGGGATGAGACGTCGTTGACGGTACGGTTGGTTCCGACCTGCATCGCTTCTTTGAGCCCGGCGATGACGGTCTCCTCAGAGAGTCCGCCGCCATCGACAAGATCGGGCAGGATCGTCGAGAGCTGCGAGCAGCCGGCGAAAGAGAACATAGAGAGGGTAAGGGTCAGCGCTAAGATTCGCTTTCTCATCGTGTCATCCGGTGTGTGCGGCGGGGCGCGGCGTTCTTTCGGCGCGAAGCCTACACAGAGGCAGACGGACGCGCGAGGGGGATGATTCATAGACCGCTGAACTGCGGCGGCGGTCACACCGTGGCACAAACGAAGAACGGCCGCCGATGGCGACCGCTACGTGTGCGCGTTGCGCGGCGATCAGAATGCGATCGCGACGTTCGCGCCGAGGTAGAGGTCCCAAAGCTCGGTGAACGTGTCCGAGTTACCGCCGCTGACAGCAAAGAGCTGTCGCCAGCCAAACTGCGCGCTGATGTCAATCGGCGTTCCACCCGCATCAATCGTGTAGCCGTAGTGAAGCAGCAACGGAATGGAGATGACAGGGTCGAAGGGATCCGGAAGGAGCGCGATGTGCAGGCCGGTCTGCAGTCCGAGGTAGATGTTCCGCGTAACACTGTAGGTAAGCCGGACCGGCACATTGATCGCCGAGTAGAAAGTGTCAGCGAAGATCAGGCGGAAGAATAGACCCGCCTCAATTCGGAACGCGTCGCAGGGGCGAGATGACAGCTGAATTCCAGGCTCCAACTGAAAGTCGGAAGACGCCGGGATGAGGATGTTCAGGCGGGCTCCAACCTGCGTCTTGCCCTGAATGAAGCGGTAGGACGCCCACAGGGGCAGATCCCCGAGATCGGCATCGGGCGAGAGCATTAGCGGAAATCCGAGACCCACTTCGAAGTCATCGGTGATGCCGTAGGAGGCTCCGAACCCGAATGTGACAGCGTTGGTGAGACCTGATGTGAGGCTGAAGCCGCGATTGTGCAGGATTCCAATGCCGAATGCGCCGGTCAGCGAGAGATCCTGCGACGAGACGGGGCCGGCATGAATATTCAGCGTATTACCGGGCGTCGTCAGGGGACGCAGCGAGTACTGTATCGGCGTAATGTGCTGTGTATCCACACCACCTTCGTCCGCGGCTGCGGTCGCCGAGATGGCGAGCATCGCGGCTACACTGAGGATGATTGAGAGTCGCTTGACCATAGGACAGCTCCTTGTGAAATGGCGCCTGAGCGCCGGTGGACGCATTGGCACGCCGCCGATTCCGACGACGCCGTAACCGACCCTCAAGGGCCGGCTGCCTGCTGCCGCGAGTAGATCAGAGTCGCTTTCCGGAAGCAAGAAAGCATCTGCTTCGGCGATGCGATCGTCGCAAAGAAGCAGCCGGGTCGGAACCCCTACTGCGTATGCGGATACCTGACGATGAGGCCGACAGTACACATTTCCTGGTAGGTGGACGGCCCACTCTCTACGGGCCCCGCCGGCCACTGCTCGCCGTTCACGATGGGCTGGTTCGCCTGCGAGTTGTCGTAGACGCAGCGCAAACTGGTCCGATCACCCGGGCTGAGCGGCACGACAGAATCCGGACGAAAATGGTAGATTTGCTGCCACTCGAAATCCCAGCGTGGAATTGAATACAGGCACTCATAGCTGCCGTCTTCGTGGATCAACCAGGCTGCGGTCTCTGTCGCGCGGAGATGCATGTGGGGAATCACCCCAATCAGCTCACCCGACGCAGGCACCGTGCCATTGCCGTGCACGAGATACTCTGCGTCAAAGGCCGGAATCGTGAAATCGAGATTCGTTGCAGGGGCGCCGAAAGCGCGAAATGCAGGCGCTGTGTCCCTGGTCCAAAGATCGACGACGGCTCGGTCTCGCTCGACGCCGTCGGCGTTCGCCAGGCTGTAGTGCAGGTCAATCGCGATGCCTGAACCGGCCTGCACGAAGTAGGCTGTATCCTCCGGCAGATGAGTCGCCCCCGAGCCCGGCGCGAAACCACCCACAAAAGAGGATATGTGGCGCGACACATCCTCGCAATGCGTCCCTTCGGCCTGATCCATGTCTTCCGGCGAAACGATGATCAGCGTCGCGTGGTGCATGATCCCGGGAATGTCAGAGCGAACTCCTGCCGCTCGCAGCCAGGTGTCCTCTTCGAAACGAAAGTCTGCGAGTACACAGTCGTAGACGTCGATCTCGGTGTCCGGGAACTCGACGGAGCGTACGGCGTTCACGGTGAGACTCGGTGCTTCAGCGAGAGGGTCCGCTGCCGGCGCCGGGACCTGTGTGACGCGCGGGTCACCCATTGGGTAGCCGGCGTCACGCCACGCGACAAACTGTCCGATCGTCTCCTCGTCCAGGCGCCTCTCGTGAACCATCGGACGGCAACCGTCGTCGGGCAGCCAGGGCGGCATCCGGCGACTGACGACCGAGTCAACGATCGACGGCCCGTAGGCCTCGACGTCAGCACGGTCGGTCAGCGAGAACGACGCCATTCCGGTCTCGCTGTGGCAGGTGGCGCAGTGGCTCCCGATCAGCTCGGCGATCGATGCCGAAAAGGAATGCTCCGACCAGTCCTGCATGTCGGCGTCGGCGTCGGCGTCAGCTGCGGCGTCGGCTGCGGAGTCTGTGCTCTGCTCGACGTCACCACCGTCCTGAAGCTGCGCGTCCGGCTGGTACTCGGCGCGTTGGCAGGCTCCGAACACCAGCAACACCGCGGTCAGGGCCGCGACGGCACCCGAGTTTCGACAACACTTGTAGCTCACGCGCGCGACCGAAAAAGACAGGCGATCATGAGCAGCAACGGAGCAAGTACCCCCGGCCCTGCAGGCCGGGCGGTCGCACACCCGCCTCCCGACACCCGGATCTCCGGATCCGTCGTGGGGTTGGCGCTTGCGTCGGCGACACCCGTCTCTCCCCCTACCTCCGGTGTGTCACCGTCCGTGTCGACACCGGCGTCAATACCGGTGTCTGGGGAACTGCCGGCGTCCGGCGTGCCGACCTCGCCGCCATCAGGGCCGGTGTCGCCGCCGTCTACCGGCGTCGGCTCCTCATCGATGATCGCAAACGTGAACACGAAGTCGTCCTCGAGCACCGTCCCGTCGACGGTCTCCATGCCGGCACGCACCGTGACCGTGTACGTGTGGTCACGCACCCAGTCCTGCGCCGGACGCACAAAGAGTGGGTAGGACTCGTCGCCGTATATGCCGCGCACGTTCGCCGAAACCACGTCCCCCGACTCGTCGGTAACAACCACCCAGTCGCTGTTGCGATACGCCGGCGCCACGCTCTCGCCGAACCAGAGCCCCAGTCGGCTCTCAACGCTCGTATGATCGGTGGCGCGATCAAAGAAGCCACGTGGCGTGTACCATCCCAGCACGAAGCTCTCCTGCGTAAGACCACCGTTGAGGCGCTCCCAGACCGCCTGGTAGTAGCGACCCATCAGGCGTGCAATGTAGGGCAGGCTGCCGGGAACATCGGCGTTGAAGTAGTTGTCGGAAGTCCACTCGTAGTTTCGGCGCATGCGGTTTACGCCCGCTTCGTTCTGCGCAGAGGCGCCGATAAAGCCCATCGACGTGACGACCAGCTCCTGTCCTCGCTTGTATACATCAGGGTCGATGTCCCACCCCTGATACAGGCGAATCACCTCAGCCAGATCCTCGAAAGGCAGCACCGCGCCGAATTGTCGGTTTCGGTTCTGATCCTGCACGAAGAAGTGATCGACGTTGATGTCGTACTGGCTGTTGTCGTGGTCCGGATCGTGCTCCCTGGATCGGTCCATGAGCATGCCATCAAAGACCGCGTCACTCATCCCGTGGGCGACGATGCCGAATAGCGCCATGACGTGTTTCGCGGCCTCGCCTTCTGTGTACGGCGCGTCGAAGTTCGCGCGAATCCAATCGATGTAGAACATCGGAAAGGGTTCCCAGTGCGCCCACTCGCCGTAACGGCTGTCAGATGCCGCATATCCGGAGTCTGGAAAGAATGCCCCGTTCAGCAGGTATATCTCGAGCTCTTCGGTGAGGGTGAACGCCCGCAACTCCGGGTCCTCGATGTATTGCCTTCCCTCGTCTGCATAGAAGGTGTGGCAGTGGGAGCTGGACGCGAATGCCGTGGGTGCAGAGGACAGACACGCTGAGGTCAGCGCGACAACAGCGACCGCGATGACAGGCGCTGTGACCCGGGTCCGAACTGGGATTCTCATCTTCACAACTCCGCGCTGGACGTACCGGCACACCCTTCCGGGCAGCGATTTCCGCAGCTCACGTCTCGGAACGCACGCCAACTACACTTCGTAACAAGTTATGCGGCGCGTGTCGCGGCGATCCAGCGCGGCAGTCAGATGCGGCCGGGCGGGGCCACACGGCGGGGCTGCGTGGACAACGAAAGAAGGCGCCGCGGCATGCCGGGCGCCTTCGTCATCCGCGGCGCCGACCGGCGCCACTACTCAGCGTCGACGACGCACAGCGACCATGACACCGAGGAGGCCGAGCGCAAATCCGATCCCACCACCGCCGGCGGCGCTGGAGCAGTTACCGAGTTTGCCGCCGGCGACAACGTAGCCGTCCGATTCCGTCTCGGTGCAGACCGAGCTGCCATCGCTGTTGTCGCACTCCCACTCTGCCTCGACGGCGCAGCCCGCCGAGCATCCGTCACCTCCGCTGGTGTTCCCGTCGTCGCAGGCCTCGCCTTCTTCGACCGCGCCGTCGCCACACACCGGGTTCGGGGTGCACACGCTCGGAGCGTCGCCCGGGCAGGAGTAACCCGGCTCAATCTCGCAGCCTGCCGAGCAGCCATCGCCGCTCGTTACGTTCCCGTCATCGCAGCTCTCGTCACCGACGCGCTCGCCGTCGCCACAAACCGGATCCGCTGTGCACACGCTCGGTGCGGCGACGGTGCAGGTGTAGCCGTCTTCGACGGCACAGTCCGCCGTGCACCCGTCACCGGACGCGGTGTCTCCGTCATCGCAACCCTCGTCGCCGCCGATCATTCCGTCGCCGCAGATAACGATCTGCATGCAGGGAGTGCCTTCTGCGCCGCAGCTCCAGCCCTCGTCGACGACGCACGCTGTGCAACCGTCATCGGCCGCATCGTTGTCATCGTCGCACTCTTCATCTCCGCGGATGAGTCCGTCACCACACTCGGGTGTGCAGCTCGCGGTCTCGCCCGTAACAACACACAGGTATCCGATCTCCTGCTCACACACATCGCTGCATCCATCATCCGCGTCGGTGTTGCCGTCGTCGCAGACTTCGTCGCCGCGAATGAATCCATCTCCGCACTCCGGCACGCAGTCACTGTTGCGGTCATTCACATCGACGCAGGTCCAGCCGTCTTCGATGTTGCAGGTATCGTCGCAGCCATCGCCCGCGTCTGTATTGCCGTCGTCGCAGAGTTCATCGCCGAGTATGCGGGTGTCTCCACACACTGCGCTACATTGGTAGACGTCGCCGCCGTCGCCGGTGACAAGTCCGCAGGTGTAGCCGGACTCGATGCGGCAGCGGTTTGAACAGCCGTCGCCGGACACGTCGTTTCCGTCATCGCAGGTCTCTGTTGGCTCTACGTTTCCGTCGCCGCAGACCGCTGCGCATTCGCGCTGGTCAACCAGAAGGCAGTTGAAGTTGCACACCGCGCCGGCCGCATTGCTGTAGCCGAGGCTGGTGCAGTCGAGGCCGTTGAGGTTGTCGCCGTCACAGACTTCATCCCCTACGATCTCGCCGTCACCGCAGATGCCACGGCAGTAATACGAAGGCGGCAATCCGGGCAGCGGAAAGACGTCACATTCGAATCCGGTTTCAACCAGGTCGCAGGCAGCGCTGCATCCGTCGCCATCTTCCGTGTTGCCGTCATCGCAGGCCTCTCCGGGCTCAACGTTGCCGTCGCCGCAGGTCGCAGCGCAGCCATCATAGACCGCCACGTCACAGTCGGTTCCGCAGACGGCGCCTGCCCCGTTGCTGAAGCCGAGACTCGTGCAATCCGCGGTGAATGCGCTGCCGTCACACACCTCGTCACCGACAACATTACCGTCGCCGCAGATCGGGTCGCACGTAGAGCCGAAGAGAATCTCTCCCAGGTCCGCCGGACTGCAGGTGTAGCCATCTTCGATTGTGCAGGTGCGGCTGCATCCGTCGCCGCCGTCGCGGTTGAAATCGTCGCAGTCTTCGCCGACCTCTGCCTGGCCGTTTCCGCAGAGGGTGGATGCGATGCACACGAGCGTGAGTCCGTCGCAGACGCCGGTCTCGCAATCGACATCGAGCAGGCAGGGAAGGCCCACTCCGCAGGCAGCGCATTGCGTGCCGCCACAATCGAGGCCGGTTTCGTCGCCATTGAGCTCACCGTCCGAACACGAGGCGAGAACTTCCACCGAGAAGCAATGCTGAATGGTGTCCTCGTCGTCGCTGATGTCTACGCAGATCTCGCTGACTCCGACGTCCGCGATGCCCGGAGTCCAGCTGACGACACCGGTACCCGCGTCAACGGCCACACCGGCGGGACCCGAGGCGAGCGCGAACGAAACCGGGTCCTCGAGACCCGGATCGGTGACTTCGATGTCGTAGGTGAGCTCAAGGCCCTGTTCCGCGAAACCGGGAGGCACGCTGACTACGGTAGGCGGAACGTTGTTCACCGTCACGGCGACGCTGCCCTGTGCGGGCATCCCGCCGGCTGATGCGTCCACGACGGCGGTGAATTCTGCCTCGCCGACATTGTCGGCAGCGTACACGTGTCCGAAGCAGAAGGTCTCGTTTGCAGGTACGGTGCCGCCGTCAGCAGTCGCGTCGGCCGGATCATCCCAATCGACGCTCCAGGTTGCAGCGGCGTCCGGCGGGTTTGTCGCATCGGAGATGTAGGCGCACACAAGCGCCTCTACGCCCTCGTTGACCGTCAGAGTCTGTGCGTCGCCGCTGTTTCCCGTGAACTTGAAGCAGATCTCCCGCGAAGGATCGAATTGGAAGTCGCGACCGTCACCGAAGAAGTAGCGGAAATCTGTCATGGGATCAGATTGCGTGGAACCGTTGATCGCCGCTGTGTCCATGGTGAGGCAGATTTCCCAGTCGCCATCTCGTGGGATGCCTTCGACGACCCCGCCGTCTGTCTTCCCCACAAAGGTGAAGTCTCCGAGAATATCGCCGCCGGTATCGGCGCGGCGAAACTCCGTCGGATCATCGGAGACGGTGACGACCGCGTCCTCTGGGACGCCGGTGTACCTGAGGTCGAGAGAGCGGCGGGGCTGGCTGCACGAGGTTTCAGGGTCACTCTGATCACAGCCCATAGTGACGACCAGCGACAGGTCCTGCGCGCTCTCCGGTGTTGAGATGTCGCGGTAGAAGAAGAAGAGGGCCCGGTCGCGTTCCTCGAAGCCGGTGTGTGACGCAGCCACACGGTAGTCATAGAAGTCGAACACCGTCTCTGCGCGCTCAACAGCCGGCGACTGGAACAGGAGTACGTTCGGCTGGTCAGCGTAGTAGCCGACGATTGCGTCTGTGCTGAGAGTCAGCGTCGTCTGCGCCTGTGCGCTTGCGGCGGCGCAGGCGATGAGCGCCGCTGTCGTTGCAGCGAGCAGAGCTTGTGATCGGATTCGCATGGTTCCCTTCTCCATTCAGGGGGAAATTGATCTTCGAGACGTGGATCTGCGGTTGTGCGCGCACACACGGCAAACGCAGGTGGATCGACTGCTTTGGTGGGTGCTCAGCGCCAGGCGAAGACCCACAGTGTGCGTTCTGAACTTGTAGCCGAGTACTGCATAGGGAATCCCCGGAATCGAATCCAGGCCATACCGTGGCTGCGTGGTACAGCGGGTACTCCACAGCAGACACCAGCCGAGCGCTGGGGGTCACATCTCGCGGGACTTCCGGATTCACACCCTCGGAGCGGCCTCTACTTCGATGCTCTTGGGTGTGGTCGGACACACCGCAACGCAGAGGCCACACCCGGTGCAGCCGCGCGGATCCACCCACGGCCGGCCCTCGGTGTCGACGACGATCGCCGCTGACTTCAGCGGACAGACGATGCTGCAACGCACGCAGCTCTCGCCGAGCCAGGCGGTGCACTGATCGCGCGCAACTTTCGCCGTTCCCATCACCGCGTCGTGCACGGGAATCACCTGCAGCGCACCCGTAGGGCAGGCCGGCATGCAGGGGGCGTCGGTGCACAACACGCAGGGTCGGTGCCGATTCACGTCGAGAAAAGGAGTGCCGGACGCCGCGCCCGCGCGATGATCGAGGGTCAGGATGGCCCCCGGTGGACATGCGGTCGAGCACTCACCACAGCGTGTACACGCGACCAGAAACTCGATCTCGGGGAGCGCGCCCGGAGGACGCTGCACGTGGGGAGTCACACGGTCGAGGAGACGTTCCAGGGCAAGCTCTGCCACGTACGCACCGCCCTGCTTCGCGCGGAAGGCGCCGGCGCGCAGAAGCTCCTTGCGGCTCAAGCTCGGGTTGTCATCGCGGTCAGACATCGCAGGCGACTCTGCGCCGACACCGGGCGGCGCGCAAGGTGCTCGAAGTCACTCGCTCGCAACTCGACTTCAGGGTAGGCAGGTCGCCGCGGCCGTTTGCCGAGCTCAGGCCGCCTTCGAAGTCATGCCCGTAGCGATTCTTCGGCTACGCGGCCTCTTCAACTTCAACGCCTTTTCCACCGAAATGGGCCCACTGCACCGGAGGACCCACTGGACGCCACGCTCACAACGGAAGCCGGGCAGCTGATCATCGCCGGATTCGACGGACACACCCTGCCGGCGGATATCCGCGATGCCCTCGCCGAAGGACGGGTCGGCGGCACCATCCTGTTCGCCCGCAACATCAAATCGCCGAAACAGGTCGCAGCCCTCAACAGTGACATCTACGCGGCCTGCGGCGACCACCCGCTTCCCTTCATCAGCGTGGACCAGGAGGGGGGCCGCGTGCAGCGGATTCGCGAGCCGCTGACGCGCTTTCCGGCCATGTTCGAGGTGGGGGCTGCGGCGGACTCCGACCTCAGCGCCGCACTCGGTGAAGCCCTCGGGGACGAGTTGATGGCGCTCGGCTTCAACCTCGACTTCGCGCCCTGCATCGACATCTTCACCAACTCTGAAAACAAGGTCATCGGCGACCGGGCCTTCGGGCGTGGCCCGGGCATGGTGAGCCGATTTGCCGGCGCGTTCTCCGCGGGCCTGACAATCTCCGGCATCATTCCCTGCGCGAAGCACTTCCCCGGACACGGCGACACCCGCCTGGACAGCCACTTCGACCTGCCTGTGGTCGAACATGACATGAAGCGCCTGCGCGAGATCGAACTGCGCCCATTCGAAGCCTTCATCCGAACCGGCGTCCCAATGATCATGACCGCGCACCTGTTGGTACCCGCGATCGACCCGGACCACCCTGTCACCCTGAGCGAGGCCGGCATCGCTCAGCTCCTGCGCGTAGAGATGGGCTATGGCGGTGTCGTAATTACGGACGACCTTGAGATGGCAGCCGTCGCCGAACGTTATGAAATCGAAGAGCTCGTCGAACGCAGCCTCCGCGCCGGTGTCGACATCCAGCTGATCTGCCACACGGCAGACAAGTGGCAGCGAGCCTACGAGCACCTCATCAAGCTGGGTGCAGCCGACGCAAGGGACAGAGAGCGCATACGCCAGGCGGCATCACGAGTAGCGCACCTCAAAGAACACTGGTTGCGCCCCTGGGAAGCGACGGAGCCCCTGGTTTCGGCAGATACCCTACGCAAACACGCGGCCCTCGTTCAACGAGTCGCTGATTCCGTCGGTAGCGCGTAGATGACGAAAAACAAGCATGACAACCTGAGCCGCGACCGGCGAAACGTGTTCGCGACCATGGCCCTCTTCGCCGGCATCGTGAGCTGGGTTCCGCTGGTCATCGTCGTCGCGTTTCCACTGACGATCGTCTCAGCTCTGGCCGCCCTCCTGACGGCAACGCGACGCAGCCAACGCCGTGGGCTCAACGCAGCCGGCGTCGGCGTCCTGCTGGCGATCTCGGCGGCGGCGGTGCACCTCAGCGTTGCCGGCCTTGGCGCGCTCGTGGGCAGCTGCGGCGCGTAGCCGGTATCCGCTACACGGCTACCCGACTGCACGTCGCTACAGGGCGTCCGCAGACTCCGCGCCACGCCTGCCCCGCAGGCGCTGCCAGAAGCGGCGGCGCACGGCCAGCAGCGACTCGGCATAGATCACAACAAGAAGGAGGAAGAGGAGTACCGGCCAGGTGCGGGCGCGATTTTCAGGAACGTCGACGACGGCACCGTCGGCACCGCGCGCTCCCACCGCTGCGTCGATGAATCGATCACGATCGGCGCCCGCGACAACTGCCGGGTCATGCTCTGATGGCGGAAGGTTCGCGGCGAATGAGAGCGCGTCCACTTCGGTGTCGCGACCCGAGGCCGACACAAATACGCGGTGATGACCGGCCCGCTGGGGAACGAAGCCTGCGGACCCGGCGACCACATCGATGACGTGGCGCTCCCCGTCCGGATCATGCACTTCAACACGCTCGGCGCCCATCGACTCCACATCGATCGACACCCTCTCCCCCAACACGGCCTGGTCGCTCGCGTCCGCGCCGCGCCGCGCCAGATACTGAACCATACGTTGCATGAGCGGCAGATACGCGGTCCGTATCGGCAGGTCGGTCCAGTCGAAGTCAATCGACGTTGTCCAGAGCAATACGCGACCCCGACCAATTCGGCGCTCCAATAGTGCCGGGCCGCCGTCGGCGTAGCTGGCCAGAGTCCGCACCGATTCATCTGTCGTCGGCTCAAGCAGCAGGTAGGTAAACACGCGAGCGCTCTGAATGCTCTCGCCGCCGGGCAGACTGAAGACCCTGAAGATGGGCGTCGTGACATCGAGGGCCGCCAGTCGCGTCGCTTTGATGTTTGCATCCGGATCGTTCGGGTCACACAGCACAGAGACCGAGCGAACAGGCTTGGGCAGCAGGTCCGCGTAGATCGAGCTCCACCGCTCCGCGTCCACGTTGTCGCCGCCGCTGAGCAGTATGCCGCCGCCCTCTTCCGCAAACTCCACCAGCCGCTGCACCTGCGACACCGGCATGACGGCGACATTCGCAAGAATGACAACGTCGTACGCGCTCAGATCAGCGCTCACAAAGCGCTCCGGCGCCACGATGTCTGTGTCCACCGCGCGCACCTCGCCCACGCGAGCACCAAGCGCCCGCTCCAGATAGAAGAGTTCGTCGTTGTACTGCACGGAGCGAACGTCTCCGTTGACCATCAGAGCGCGGATACTTCGATCCAGGTGAATCGGCAGGTAGCGCGTGTTGTCAGCAGACGCGCCCTCAGGCTCCTCGATGCTCACGGCCACGCGAAAGAGGCCGTTGTCGTCGAAGCGGTGAGTGAAGGTCACGGTCCCCGGTCGGTCAGCCGGAATCTCTACGGGGGTTGTTCCCACAGGCCGGTCATCGACGAGCAACGTCGCTTCGACCTCGGACTCCCCATCGTATCCCCAGCTCTCGATCGTCGCCGTCACCTCGTAGTTGCCGGCGCCACCCTCGGCGGCTTCGCTGTAGTCCAACGCAATGACAGCGGAGTTTCGCATAGCCCGCTCGGGGGACACCCGAATCACCTCGACATCGCCCAGTCCCGCCAGCTGCGAAGGGTTGGTCACGCGGTCACTCCATGCGGCTGCCGTATCATCCGTGATGACAACCGTCCTTTTCGCAGACAGCTCGCTGTCGAGCTGAATCTCCCGCGCGAGCAAAAGCGCCGACGGCAGGTCAGAGCCGCCGAAGGACGCAGGTTCGCTGCGTATCGCACGCTGAAGAATACCCCGATCACCGGTCAGGTCACCAACCACGATGCTCGGCGGGTCGTGAGCGAATATGACCGCCGCCCGGTCCCATGAGCGCATGCCGCGAACGACGCGCTGTGCACGCGCTCGTGCGACCTCAAGCAGCGTATCGCCGGATCGGCTCCAGGACATGCTCGCTGAGTCATCGATCACGATGACAATCGACGTAGGCAGCCGGTCGCCGGCGCTTTGACCCTGCGCGCCGCACAGCATGTAGGGTTGCGCCATCGCGAGGGGCAGCAACAGGAAGATGGAGATGCGGGCGAGGAGCAGGAGAAGCTGCTTGATCTTCAGCCGTCGCGCCTGCTCCTTCTGCGAGCGACGTAGAAACTCGAGCGCAGGAAACGCCACGCGAACCGCGCGCCGGCGATTGATCAGATGAATGACAATCGGCAGAAACACCGCGGCCAGACCGGCGAGCAATATGGGGTTGAGAAAGCGCACTATTTCTTCAACCGCCCGCGTAGCAGCTTCAGCAGCACGCCCTCGATCGGTTGGTCCGTGAGCGTGCGGAAGTACTCGATGTCAGAGCTGGTGCAGGCGGCCTGAATCCGGTCGCAGTGGGCCCTCAACTCCGCCTGATACGCGCTGCGAATGTCGTCCGGCTCTACCAGCAGCTCTTCTTCGCCCTCCATCCCCTCAAAAATGGTGAGCCCCTCGTAGGGCAGCTCCCACTCAGCGCGGTCGAGGACATGAAAGATGACGACCTCCATGCCACGGCGCCGCAGCACTTTGGCGATGGTCAGCATCTCGTCCGAGGTGTCGAGCAGATCAGAAACAAGCACCACGAGTGACCTCGCGTACACCCGCTCAGCGATCCGGGACAGGGCGCTCGGGATCGACGTTCGGCCGCTGCCGGGTGCCTCGTCCAACACTCGGCAGATGTCTTCGATCTGCGTACGCCGCGATGACGGTGGCAGCCAGTTTCCCGGGCGCTCGTCAAAGGTCATGATACCCGGTGCATCGCCCTGCTTGAGCATGATCCACGCCAGCGAGGCCAACAGCGTCGACCCATACATCAGCTTTGTGGGAGCATCCTCAAACGAAAAGGACATGCTGCCGGATGCGTCCAGAAGCAGGTATCCGCGGACGTTTGTTTCGTCCTCGAACTGCTTCACGTAGTACCGATCCACACGTGCGTAGGCCCGCCAGTCAATGTGCCGAAGCTCATCGCCGGGCGCGTATTCCTTGTACTCTGCGAACTCCACACTGGACCCTTTGTGTGGATTCCGGTGCAGGCCCGTGATGACGCCCTCGACCACAGAGCGGGCCCGCAGATGCGTACTGCCGATGGCCTCAAGCCGGCTCGGGTCTATGTAGGTCGTCGTGGACACAGTCGTTGCTTACCCGTTCGCCGCGTCGATCAGGCGATCGACCACATCGTCGCTGGTGACGTTTTCCGCGTCGCCGTGGAAGTTCATCAGAATTCGGTGTCGGAGGACGGAGTGGGCAAGCGCCCGTACGTCGTCCACTGAGGGCGTCTCGTAGCCCCGCAGGATGGCCCGCGCTTTCGCACCGAGGATGAGATATTGTGTGGCACGGGGGCCGGCGCCGAAGGACACATATCGCTTCACTACGTCCGGGGCGTCGTCACCGCCGGGCCGAGAAGAACGAGCGAGCCGCACCGCATACTCTGCGACCGCGTCGGTCACCTCGGCGTGGAACACCAGCTGTTGAATGGCGAGGATCTCCTCGGGCGAGATCGCGCTGCTGATCGACTCCTGCCGGTCGCTGGTTGTCAGCTTTGCGATACGGAGCTCATCAGCACGTGACGGGTAGGTCACGTCGACATGGAACATGAATCGGTCGAGCTGCGCTTCGGGCAGCGGATAGGTGCCTTCCTGCTCAATCGGGTTCTGCGTCGCAAACACAAGGAATGGCGGGTCCAGTTTCCAGGTCTTGCCGCCCGCCGTCACCTCGCGCTCCTGCATCGCCTGCAGCAGCGCCGCCTGCGTTTTCGGCGGCGTACGGTTGATTTCGTCCGCCAGCAGAAGATTGCAGAACACCGGCCCGGGCACGAAACGAAAGTGTCGGCGACCGGTCTCCGGGTCATCCTCCAGAATGTCCGTCCCGGTGATGTCTGATGGCATCAGGTCCGGCGTAAACTGGATTCGGTTGAACCTGAGGTCCAGAATCTCAGCCAGCGTCGAAACAAGGAGTGTCTTCGCGAGTCCGGGCACACCCATCATCAGGGTGTGCCCTCGAGCAAAGAGCGCGATCAGGAGGTGGTCGATCACGTCCTCCTGACCAAACACGCGTTTGCCCACCTGCTCTACGATCCGGGCGCGCGCGTCGCTCGCCCGCTCAAGCATCGCGGCTGCATCTATGGAAGAACCTTCAATCGTCATGAACACGACTCCCGGTGTGTTTGTCGGCAAAAAGGTGAATCAATTGTTATCCACGATGCGTGCAAAGCGGCGGGCCCGTTCGGCGAGGGCACTCTCGCCAACGGCCTCGTAGGCTCGTGCGTATTCGCTATGCACGCGCGGGTCGAAGGGGTTGATCCCCACGGCTGCTTCCAGCGCGCTGAGCGCCTCTGCGTGTCGGCCGAGCTCGTTGAGGGACTCTGCACGGTGCAGGTGGCTGAGGTAATACGTCGGGTACCAGTCTGTGACCTGCGAGACCGCCTCAAGTGCCTGATCGGGTCGGCCCGTCTCAAGCAGCGCGCGCGCCATGCTGTTCTGCACCACCGGGTTATAGGGGCCCAGCAACGCCTCTGCTTTGCGATACTCTTCGATCGATGCACCGACGAGCCCGCGGGCCCGCAGCAGCTCGCCGAGGTGCAGAAATTGTTCAGCGGCCGGCTGCTCCACCCCTTCGAACTCGCCGGGAGCTGTGTCCGCCATCGACTCCGAGAGCAGGTGTATGTCGTCCGAAAAAGCGCCCGGCAGATCGACCCTCGGACGCTCGCGAGTGAGGTACTGTCGCCAGTTTCTCTCAAAGGTATTCCAGGGCTCACCAACTACGGAGGCGAACGCACCTTCCACGGTTTCACCGCCGCGAATGGCGAGGAGCAGCTCACGAATCGCCCCATGTCCGCGTCGATGCACAAGGTATTCGATGACGGTGAACACCTGTGCGTACGCCGTCGACGCGTCTTCTTGGGATGGCAGCAGCGAGAGCGAGGGGTGCATCTCTTCGAATGAGATCAGGTTGTTGTCTTCGAGCCGCCGCGAGAGGAGGTCCTCGCGAGAGGGGTCCAGGGCGCCGTCCCAGGTGCCGCGCCAACGCGTCTCAAGGTACTTCGCCAGCCCCTCGTGCAACCAAACAGGGACACCACGGCCTGCGAGACTGCTGATCACGTAGTGTGTGTATTCATGCGCAAGCGTGTCGCGCCATCCGTACCCGCGGAGCGTCGCGCGCGGAGAAGCAAACATGAGCTTGTTATACTTGCACAGACCGATTGTGCTCGTCGTCTCGACCGCCTCCAGAGGCAGCGAGCTGACGACAGCGAGTGTGCGAGCGCGGGGATAGATCTCGACCCGCACCGGCTCTGAAGGCCAGTAACCGACGCTGTATCCGATGTTGTAATATGCGGCCTCAAGGGTCTCGCCCGCCCAGGGCATCAACACATCGTCGCGGGGGC
>JAUICO010000098.1 GCA_030427825.1 bacterium
CCCGGATACCAGCAGCAGCCCGGATACCAGCAGCAACCCGGATACCAGCAGCAACCCGGATACCAGCAGCAACCCGGTTGGGCGCAACCGGGATACGGTCAGACCCCGCCCGAGGTTGCCCGTCTCGACAACGACTCCACCACCTGGCTGGTCGTCGCGATCGCGAGCTGGTTCATCGGCCTGATGTGGGTAGGCGGGCCCCTGGCCTGGTTCTTCGGCGGCAGGCTTCGAAAACAGTATCGTGCGCTGGGGATGGAGCCCAACAGCAGCGCCACAGCGGCGTGGGTCATCGGAATCGTCACGACGATTCTCACGATCGTCGGCATCATCGCGACTGTCATCTTCTTCGCCGTGCTGATCTTCGCCGTCGCAGAGGCAGAACCCTACGCGGCCCCCGCACTCATGCTCTTCTGAGCTCGAATCAGGCCGTGCAGCCGAGGCTCGTTGCGCCCTGCGCCCCGGCCACGCAGTCAATGCGAATCAGACGCCGCCTTCGCGATCGACCCAATCTCGGATGGCGTGCAGTACCCGCGGAGACACCGGCGCCATCTGATGGGGAAGCAGCGGAAACACGCGGAAGCGGTCGTTCTCGAGCAGCTTCATGTCATCGAAGTCCAGGGTGGTTCCCGCGACGCTGGCCACCGTGACGATGCCGTCATTTCGGATGCGCGACGGCACGGTCTCGGCCGTGGGCCACAGAGAGGCCGCCATGGCGTACAGCTTCACGCCATCCGGCGGTGGGAGCGGCGCGCGGTGGTTTGCCATGAAACGCAGGCCGTCCCTCTCAGCGGCCAGCCACTCGCGCTCGTGCATGTAGCCGAAGCGCACATCCTGAATGCCCGGGCTCGGCGAAGAGACGATGGACTGCACCAGCGCCATCGACGAGGCGTGGGTGCGGGCCGCGCGCTGCGCGGCGCGGCCGGTGAGGCGCAATAGTGGGCGTTCGTGGTCGTCTTCGTAGCGCTGAAACAGCGAGCGAACCAGACGCTGCGGCAGCTCTCCCATCACCGAGACGCCCCACTCGATCGCGTGACGCAGCTGCTCGACTTCAACACCCCCCGAGGGCGTGCACAGCAGAAAGCTGCGGTCGATACGGTTCAGGGCCGACGAGTTGCGGCGTTCAAGCTCGGAGAGCGCGCTGCGAACCACCAGGCCGCCCATCGAGTGGCCCACGAGATTGATGCGGCCAAGGCGGGTGCCCCAGCTCTCTACGAGCTCATCGATACGATCGGCGAGCATCCGGCCGTTCTGCGAGATGTGAAGCCCGGTGTTGTACCGCACAAAGAGTGGTGCCCAGCCGAGCTCGCGACGCATCCGGTTCATGAACGCGTTGCGGCCGTGGGTCCAGCAGGATTCGTCGATCATGAGGCCGTGCACCATGATCGCGACGTGGGTCTGCCGCAGGCGGTTCGTCACACCGATCGCAGAACCCAGCTCAGGTACAGCGACGTCGCGGCATCGCAGGCGAAAGGACATCGTCGGCGGCGTGATGCGGATCTGCTCGTGGTCACCGAAAACACCGGCGTACAGCGCGGTTGCGATGGACCGCGAGCGCTCCAACGAAGCGCCTGCCAGGCCTCGGACCCCGCGAGAGGGCAGATTCGAGGGCGGCCTGTGAGTTCTGATTCTCGTCGCTTCATCACTCATGACGCGGCAGGTTTGCGGCTTCAACGCACTGCGTCAATCCCATTTGCGTTCCCGGCGTCGACCTCGGGGCACCAAAGTGCGGCGCAGGACCGGCGAAATCGCCTGCGCCCGTTGCCGCGAGGCGTCGGCTGTGGCACTTCAGGGCTCCATTTCTCGCGGGGACGACGATGGTGCGTGAGTTCACTCTGGGAGTCGAAGAGGAGTACCAGCTGGTCGACCCTGAGAGTCGCGAGCTGCGTTGCCGAATCAACCAGCTGATGGAAGCCACCCAGCCCTGGGACGAGGTCACTCTGGTGCGCGAGCTGCACCAGTCCGTCGTAGAGGTGGCGACCGGCATATGCGCCAATGTCGAAGAGGTGCGCCACGACGTCGTGCAGAACCGTCTGCGCGCGCAGGCAGTGGCCGATCGCGTCGATCTGCGCATCGCGGCTGCGTCGACCCACCCCTTTTCGAGCTGGCACGACCAGACCATCAACGATGACACCCGCTATCACCGCCTGGTCGACGAGCTGCAGGACGTAGCTCGCGGAAACCTGATCTACGGGATGCACATTCACGTGGGCATTCCTGATCAGGACGAAGCGATCGCGGTGTTCAATTCGGCCCGCTACTTCCTCCCCCACCTGCTCGCGCTGTCGACATCATCCCCGTTCTACGAGGGCCGCAACACCGGTCTCAAGTCGGCCCGGTCGCTGGTGTTTGAGCACATGCCGCGCTCAGGCATTCCGGAGCGCTTTGATCGCTACAGCGACTTTGAAGAGTTCGTGGCGACGCTGATCGCGACCGGATGCATGGAGACGCCCAAGTCTGTGTGGTGGGATCTCAGGCCGCACCCGCAGTTTTCAACGCTGGAGTTTCGCATCTGCGATGTGCCACCGCTGGTTGAAGATGTGATGACCATTACGGCGCTGGTGCAGGCAATCGTCGTAAAGCTCACTCGCCTGCATCGGCGCAACATGACCTGGAACACACACAGGCGCGCCCTGCTCAATGAAAACAAATGGCGCGCGCTTCGCTACGGTGTCGAGGGTCGTATGATCGACTTCGGAAACGAGACCGAACTTGAGTTCGAACGGGTCGCAGAGGGTCTGCTCGACTTTGTTGATGACGTTCTCGACGAGCTGGGTTCGCGGGCCGAAGCCGAGCGGGTGTTTGAAATCGTCAGGGGTGGCACCTCGGCGGATCGACAGCTCGCTGTATTTCACGAGACCGGCGACCTGACCAAAGTCGTCGACCAGGTACTGGAAGAAACAATGCGGGGCGTGCGATGAGTGAAGTGACAACCTCAGGCGTCTTCGAGGTGCCCACACTTTCAACCGCTCGCATCGCTGAGATCGACGACTCTGCGCGATCCCTGCGGGCAGAATTCGGCGTCCCCGCAGAACGTCCGGCGCACGCGTGGCCGGGGCGTGAGATGACGGCGGATGTGCCATCTCTGCACCTGGAGGATGTCAGCGCGATCCCCTTCGTGTCAGCGGTCTCCGGCGTCGAAGAGTACCAGCACCGAGCCAGAGTACGCGCCCGCGACGGTGATATTTTCGCTGCGGTGACTCCCCAGGCACCCGGCTACGAGGCCTACTGCCGAGAGTTGTTGGGCCTGGGCGTGCCGCGCTTCGTCCTGGCCGATCCCGGTCCGAATGGACCCCTTGCTGTCGCCGATGCGTGTCGTCATGGTGCCGCGTTCGACGCGCTGTGTGCTTCGGCTCGGGAACACTCCGGTCTGATCGTGCACCCCTATATGGCCATCAATGAAGTGTGGTCACTTGCGGCAGATGTGCATCGCGCGAGTGACGTACCTGTTTGGGTTCTGGGACCGACCCCGGAGGCGCTCTGGGTCGCGAATGACAAACAACACTTCACCAAACTTGTCTCTGATGTCGTCGGTTCTGAGTGGGTTGTGGAGACGCGGACAACCGCGGACCCCGGGCGCATGGCGATGCTGCTCCGCGACATCGCGCAGAGGGCGCCGACCGTGGCACTCAAGCGAACGCGATGTGCCTCAGCGACCGGCAACCGATTGTTCTTTGCGGAGCAGATCCGATCGATGAGCCTGCCCGACCTGATCAAGAAGGTGGCGGAGTTTCTCGAACACACCGAGTGGACCGGCAACGAGGAAGTACTGGTGGTCGCCTGGGAGACCTCACAGATTTCGCCGTCAACCCAGCTCTGGATCCCACACCCGTCGGACGGGATGCCGCGGGTTGAAGGTGTATATGAACAGCTGCTCTCGGGTCCGGAACGCAGCTTTGTAGGGAGCCGCCCCTCAAGGCTGCCGCGGGCGGTCAACGACGCGCTGGCGAAGGCCTCGGTCGCCGTCGCACGGGCTCTACAGACCCTGGGATACGCCGGCCGCTGTTCCTTCGACTTCATTCTTGTCGGCGATCCCGACGGCGACCACCAGCTGCGCTTCGTCGAGTGCAACGGCCGTTGGGGCGGAACCAGCACGCCGATGCACCTCGTAGATCGTCTCTTCAAGAAGGGCCGCCCCCACTACCGCGCGCAGGACTTCGTGCACCCGGAGCTTGTGGGAGCCGATTTCGCAGAGGTCGCCCGCCGACTCGGTGATGGACTCTTCGATCGTCGGACCGGGCGCGGAAAGTGGATCCTGTACAACGTGGGACCGCTGACCGGCGTCGGAAAGCTCGATGTCATCGCGATCGGTGAGACAGCCGCGGCCGCCGAGTCCGCCCTCCTTGAGGAGCTGCCCCGGGCGCTGGGGCTCCGCTGAAGCGGCGCTCAGCCGCCGGAGTCGGCAAAAAGGCGAGCCATACCCTTGCTCTGACCTCGCAAAGTGTCTTTAATCAGAGGGCGGTTAGCAAACGTTGAATCTCCAGCGTTCGCAGGTCCGGCGATAAGCGGGCCACTCGGCGGGTGCGCAGAGTAGGTGTACGGACGCAGGCGGGGGCGGGTTCAAGGCGACATTTCGATGTCGACGATGGAATCCTTACCGCGTTGTCCCTGGAGATTCAGAAAGCGCTCCGCCGCAGGTATGGCAATGAGACCCGGGTGCTCGGGAATCAGCGGCGTACCGGCGGCGGAGTCGCGTTGCCGCGCGCGATCCACGCACGGCGTCGCTTGCGCCATAGTCAGCGCCTCGCGTAGGTTGCCCGGGGCGACCTCGCGGCTCGCAGCTCACAGCAGGGGACAGGATGAAGACACGGGCACTGTGGTTGATTCTCGCGCTCGCCACCGCGCATCTCGCCGCATGCGACGGCGACGAAATGAACGACGCCGGCGACATTGAAGACACCGGCAGTGATTCCGGCGACGACACCGCAGACAGCGACATCACAGAGGACGGCGACATCACAGAGGACGGCGACGGCGACGTCGCAGACGACGCGGATACCGGCGGCGGAAACGAACGCGACTACATTCGAGCCGAAATCGGCACCTGTGAGACGGACAACCTGCCCGTCATCTTTGTTCACGGATTTCTCGCCTCAGGCGACACCTGGGCACAGCACGCGATGCGCTTCGAAGCGAACGGCTACTGCCTGAACCGCCTCTTCGCCTTCGACTGGAACTCTCTCAGCAGCGGCGGCGCGGTGACCCGCCTGGACGCCATGATCGACGAAGTGCTCGAGGCGACCGGCGCTGCGCAGATCGACCTGCTCGGGCACTCTGCCGGCGGCGGTGTGGGGTACTCCTTTCTCGCCGACGCCGACCGCGCCGCGAAGGTCGCCCACTACGTACACGTGGGCAGCAACGCTCAGGACGGGCCGGCCGGACCCGACGGAAGCGTCCCTACGATGAACGTGTGGTCTCCGGATGACCTGATCGTCAGCGACTCCGCAGACATTCCCGGCGCAGAGAATGTCTCACTGCCGGGCGCCGACCACTACGCGGTGGCAACAAGTCCGGAAGCATTCGCCGCGATTTACGAGTTCTTCACCGGCGATGAACCTGCAACAACCAGCCTGACGCCGGACGACATCGTGCTGTGGGGACGCGCGATCTCACTCGGCGAAAATACACCGGAGGCCGGCGCGCAGATCGAGATCTGGGAGGTGGGTGACAACGACGGTCTTCGACAGAGCGAGACCCCCATCGCCTCATTCACCGCCGACGCCCTCGGCTATTGGGGCCCCTTCGCCGCGGAAGCAAACACTCGCTACGAGTTTCGGGTCCAGGGCACTGCGTCGAACGCACTTCCGGTGCATTACTACCGGGAGGCCTTCGTGCGATCGAGCTCGCTGGTGTACCTTCGCACGCTCCCGGCGCCGAGCAGTATGGCGGGCATTCTTCTCGCCGGCATACCGCGCGACGACGATTTCGCGGTGCATGTTACCTTCACTGCGAATCGGGGAATCATCGCAGGCACGGACTCCCTGACCCTCGACGACGCCGAAATCGCGAGCGCTGAGATCGCGGCTGCGGAGTCGAATACGATCGCCGTGTTTTATTACAATGACGGGGCGTCCGATGAGGGTGAGCCCATCGGACTCTTCGGCGGATTTCCCTTTCTCGCCGGCTACGACATCTCAATCGACGCCGACTCAAACACCTCCACCGCCTTCACCCTCAACGATACAACGCTCTACGTTCCCCGCTGGCCGTCCGCGAGCGAAGGCGTGGGCATCGCCGTGTTTGAGTGAGGCCGATCGACTCACCGGCGACCTTCCGTAGTGAGCGGGGGGTGTGTCCCGGAATGATCAGCTGCCGCCGACCACTTCGCGGGTGAAGTACGCTTCTCCGTCTGCCTCGACGTGCACGACGCCCGCGGCGGCCGGCACCACGCCGCTGCGCCCCGCTGCCAGCTCGACGCTGCCTGAGTCTGTCTCGATCCGCACGCTGCCTTTCACGCAGGTGACAGCGCCGAAACTCTCCGAAGTGAATGTCCCGGTACCGCGGCCGAGCCAGCGTTCTGTAAAAAAGCTGGACGCTGATATTGCGCACTCGCGTCGCAGCGGACCGTCGCTGATCACCGAGGGCCTGCAACGAACGCTGTCGACAAACTCGTCTCCGCGACCTGCATCCCAACGCGTCACGTCGATGGATCGTTGTACATGCAGGGGCCTCGGGTGACCGGAGTCATCGAGCACGCCGTTCGCATCGTATCTGCGGTTCCAATCCCAGAAACGGTAGGTGACACCGTGGCGTCCGGGCACAAGCGCCTGCGGTTCAATCAGCGTGATGCCCGCACCCACCGCGTGTGGTGTTCCCGGAGTGATCAGGAAAGCCTCGCCGGCACGCACCGGAACGAAGTTCATCAACTCATTGAGCGGTCCGCCTGTTGCCAGGCACGATTCGACCTCGTGCCGTGTGACGCGGTCGCGAAAGCCAACGTAGATTCCGGCGTTGGGCGCGGCGTTGAGTATGATCCACCCCTCTTCTTTGCCGCTCTCGTAGGGGGCCAGGTTCGCGTCGGTGAAGTCCGGGTGAACCTGCAGCGAGAGGTCCTGTGCGGAGTTGAGCAGCTTGATGAGCAGCGTCGGCTGTCCGCGGCGCTCGCCGGCCGCGCCGCCGATCCAATGCCTGGGCGCGTCCCCGACAATCTCGGATAGGAGCCGGCGGTTGGACTCGGCGCGAGATGGAAATGACGGCTCAACGGAAACCTCCCACGATTCCCCGAGGGGTCGGTGCTCCCACTCTGCTGAGACAAGACCGCGCTTGTAGAGGCGATAGATGTCCTCGCCACCCCAGGGGGTTCGACTGGGAGGGGTGAAGTTGTCGGCAAGAAGACGAATCGGGCCCACGGATTTCCTGGGAGGCGGGGGGTGCGAGACGCAGTCTCGCGCTCTGGCAGAGGGCTGTCGCCCTCTGCACTCCCTGCGGAAAGCTGCGCTTTCCTGATGGTGAACTTGGTTTCCGGTCGATTCTGTCAGGCGAGCATCAGCGCCGGATTTTCGAGGTAGATGGCTACCTGTTGAAGAAAGCGGGCACCGGTGGCTCCGTCCACGGCGCGGTGGTCGCAGGTCAGGGTTACCGACATGCGGGTTCCTGCGACCAGGGACCCGTCCTCAGCAACAACCGGAGTTTTTCGGAGGTTTCCTACCGCGAGAATCCCCGCGGCCGGCGGATTGAGCACCGCCGTGAAGTGGTCAATTCCAAACATTCCCAGATTTGAGATTGAGAAGGTAGCGCCTGAATACTCTTCCGGCTTCAACTTCTTCTCCCGTGCGCGGCCCGCGAGGGTGCGAGCCTCGCTGGAGACTACAGACAGAGCCTTCGTGTGTGCGGCGCGGATCACCGGTGTAATCAAACCACCATCGATCGCGACGGCGATGCCGATATCGGCGGAACCAAACATGGTCAGGTGGTCACCGCCGTAGGCCACGTTCATGTCGGGAGTGTCGATCAGCGCACGGGCACACGCCTTGATGATAAAGTCGTTGAAGGACACTTTGTTGTCGACACCGGCAGTCTTGAACCCGTCGTTGATCTGTTTGCGTAACACGACGACATTCGCCATGTCGAAGTCCCGCGTCAGCATGAAGGCCGGTGCCTGCCACGCCGTGCTCAGATTTCGCGCGATCGCTTTTCGCATCGGCGACAGTGAGACTACGCGATCTTCTGCCGTCGCTACGACCGGTATGATGGCCGCATCTCGACCGGACGCTGCCCCGGTGACGCCTGCTTCTTTCGCCGCAAGCACATCGCGCTTCACCACACGCCCGCCGGGTCCGCTGCCCGAGATCGCAGAGATTGGGATGCCGGCCTCTGAGGCCAGCTTTCGTGCGAGTGGCGAGGACAACACTCGACCGTCGCTACGAGCGCCGATCGCGTTCGCGGCTGCCGGAGCGTCGGCATCATTCCACGAGGCCACCGCCGTACTACCGCCTTTTGACGGCTCATTTTCACCGGCAGTTGCGGCGACCGGCGCCGGTGCGCTCTCCAGACCCGCAAGAACCTCGGCGATGTCCTCGCCCCGGTCGCCGATGATTGCCATGGGAGCACCGACTTTGATGCTGTCGCCGGCCGCGACGAGGACCTTCAGCAGGACGCCGTCGAAGAAGGACTCCATCTCCATCGCCGCCTTGTCAGTCTCTACTTCGGCGAGGATCTCACCGGCTTCGACGTCGTCTCCCTCTTTCTTCGACCAGCCAACAACCAGCCCCTCTTCCATCGTTGGGCTCAGCTGAATCATCGTCACTACTTCAGCCATCGGCGCCTCCTTTCGCGGCGCCATAGGTGACGCTGCGCAACGCTGCTTCGATTCGATCGTTGTTTGGTAGGACCAACGCCTCGAGCGGCGGCGAGTACGGCATCGGCACCTCGAGGTGACTCACCCTCGTGACCGGGGCGTCAAGGTAGTCGAAACAACCGCGCTGAATGCGGTCCGAAATCTCGGCGCCGGCGCTGGAGTGTCCCCATGCCTCCTCGACGATCACGACCCGGTTTGTCTTTCGGACCGACTCGAAGATCAGGTCTTCGTCGATGGGCCGCAGTGAACGGGGATCGATCAGCTCAATATCCAGGCCTGTACGCTCGCACATTGCCTCGACGCCATCCATCAGGTTTCGCATCTGGCGCGACCACGCGATCACGGTCACATCGGCGCCCGCGCGTTTTACGTCTCCGCGTCCCAGAGGAATGACATACTCCCCCTCGGGTACATCGCCCTTCGTCGCATACAGGGACTCATGCTCGAAGAAGATGACTGGATCCGGGTCCCGAATCGCCGACTTCAGGAGCCCCTTCGCGTCCGCGGGCGTCGCGGCGCTCACCACCTTCAGGCCGGGAATGTTGGTGTACTGCGACTCCAGGCTCTGTGAATGCTGCGCGGCCAACGCGCCACCCGCGCCAGTAGCGCCACGCAGCACCATCGGACAGCTCAACGTTCCGTTCGACATGTAGCGGGTCTTCGCAGCCGTGTTGACGATAGCGTCCAGGCTGAGAATCGCGAAGTTGAACGTCATCACCTCGACCACCGGGATCAGGCCACCCATGGCAGCGCCTACCCCAAGGCCAACAAAGCCCAACTCAGCGATGGGTGTGTCGATAACACGTTTGCTTCCGAAGCGATCGAGCAGGCCCTGCGAGACCTTGTACGCGCCGTTGTACTCGGCGACTTCTTCGCCCATCAGAAACACTCGGTCGTCGCGTTCCATCTCCTCGGCGAGCGCCTGGTTGAGCGCTTCCCGGTACAGCATCTCAGCCATTGGTGCCTCCCTCAGCGAATACGTTTGTATGTATTTCGGACGCGTCCGGCCAGGGCGCCTCTTCGGCGGCCTTGAGGACCTTCTTCATCCGCTCTTTCGCCGCCTTGTCGATAGCGCTGATCTTCTCGTCGTCGAGCAGCCCTCTCTCAACCAGGGTCTGCGCCAGCGTCGGTATTGGATCGCGGGACTTCTCTTCAGCCAGCTGGTCCCTGGTTCGATACTTGCCGGGGTCCGACATCGAGTGGCCGCGGAAGCGCGAACAGTGCGCTTCGAGAAAGGTAGGTCGGCTCGTGCTGCGTGCCCGCTCGAAGGCCTCGCTGATCGCGTCGTAGGTCTTCAACACGTCCATGCCGTCGAACTCACCATGATCGATGTCGTAGGCCGCCCCCAGCCGGTGAATGGGCGGCAGGGACGAGATCCGGTCAACGGCGGTGCCCATCCCGTAGTGATTATTCTCGACGATGTAGACGATCGGAAGACTCCATATCGATGCCAGATTCAGGGACTCGTGGATCGCGCCCTGATGCACCGCGCCGTCGCCCATGAAGCAAACAACGACCGCGCCGTTTTCCTTGTACTTGTTTGAAAACGCGAGCCCTGTCGCCGTTGGCACCTGTTGCCCGACCAGGCCCCAACCACCGTAGAATCCGTTGTCGGGCTTGAAGAGATGCATCGAGCCACCCATGCCGCCGACGTTCCCGGTCGCACGGCCAAAGAGCTCATCCATCGCTTCCTGATGGGTAACGCCGCGAGATATGGCCATGGTGTGAATGCGATACGCACTCACCATCATGTCGCCATCCGCCATCGCCAGTGAAGCGCCGGACGCGATGGCCTCCTGACCGATATGCAGGTGGCAGAATCCGTAGATGCGCCCCATGCCATATGAGCGCGCGGCGGACTCTTCGAAGCGACGGTGGTTCACCATCTCGGTGTAGAGATCGAGCAGCTGCTCGTCGCTCAACGACGCCGAAGCCTGCTTCCCATTGCCTTCCTGTTTGCCTTTCTGCGTCGCCATGGTTCCCCCCGAAGGTCAGCTGCGACTTCGAATAATCTCTACCCCGACCCAGCGAGGCTCTCCAGGGACCCCGTCGGCATACTTCCGAATGTGTACTTCCACGGAATCCACAATGTCGTGACCGCTGAGAATCTGAGCCGCAATGCGTTCGGCCAGGGTCTCGATCAGCTGCACACTCTCGCCGCCCATCACGTCGACCACCACCTGCGCAAGGCGCCGGTAATCGAGGGCAGCCTGCAGATCGTCGTGTTCACCGGCCGGTCGTGTGCCACCGTGCTTCTTGCTGAGACGCGCGATGACGTCCACAGCGAAGCGTCGGCCTTCGCGCCGCTCCTCCGGATACACGCCGTGCCGCGCGAAGACCTCAAGGTCATGTACGATAATGCGGTCTTTCGCCATCGGCGCCTCACCTCCGTCAACCGGGCCTCTACTGCTGTAGACCGAGCGGGGCTCACAGTCGATGGTGACGCATGGCGAGATCACCCCCCATCCCCCTCTCCATGAATGGAGAGGGGGATGGGGGGTGAGGTCTTACGGCGTTCCTGCTAGCTGCGGACGCATGGTCGAATTCGGCAGACAACTCCCTGATATTCGTACGGTCGTACCGGGCCCGAAGTCCGTGGCTGCGATGGATCAGCTGGCGCGTTTCGAGTGTCCGGCGATCACGGCGCGGAGGGGGCGGCGGCGCGACGACGGCGGCCGCGATCCGATCGTGTGGGCCGAGGCAAGGGGCGCGAACGTTCGCGACGTAGACGGCAATCGCTATGTGGATCTCAGCGGCGGATTCGCCGTCGCTTCGGTCGGACACGCGCACCCCGAGGTGGTCGCCGCCGGGCAGAGGCAGCTGGCGACGATGCCCCACGCCATGGGCGATCTCTTTCCCGCAGATGTGAAGATTCGTCTGGCTGCGCGCCTCGCTGACCTTGCGCCGGGATCCCTCACACAGTGCATTTTCGGCAGCGACGGGTCCGACGCGGTCGAAGCCGCCATCAAGACGGCTCGGGTCGCAACCGGCCGCCATCGCATTCTCGGATTCGAGGGCGGCTACCATGGGATGACTCTCGGCGCCCTCGGCGTATCCGGCTACCGAGATTCTTTTCGAGCGCCCTTCCTGGACAGCGCCGGCCGTGGCGACATCCGCCTGCCCTGGCCCGGGACCGGAGCCTTTGAAGACGGCGACACCGTCCTCGCCTACATCGCGCAGCTGCTCGGCTCCCACGCCATGGGCTGCGGTGACATCGCGGCCCTCATGATCGAGCCCGTCCAGGGGCGCGCCGGCTGCCGCATTCCGCCGCCGGGCTTCCTCAGCGGTCTGCGCGAGTTGTGCACCAGGCACGGCGTGATGCTGATCTTCGACGAGATCTACACCGGCTTCGGGCGCACAGGCACACGATTCGCCTGCGAGCACTCGGACGTCGTGCCCGACATTCTCTGCATCGGAAAAGCGATGGGCGGGGGCTTCCCCATCAGCGCCTGCCTGGCCTCAGAAGAGGTGATGCAGGGCTGGGGTCGCTCCAAAGGCGAAGCCGTCCACACCTCTACCTTTCTCGGCAACCCCACAGGCTGCGCCATGGCCCTTGCAGCGATTGAGGTCATCGAGCGGGACGCGCTCTCGGCCCGCAGCGCCGAGCTGGGGGAGCGCGCCCTCAACGCGCTGCGCGGCGGCCTGGCAGATAACGCGATGGTGTCTGACGTCCGCGGCTGCGGCCTGATGATCGGCATCGAGCTTGCGGACGGCGATGACACCGGCCTCGCAGTGCGCGCCATGTTCGACCTCCTCGCGCAGGGCTTCATCGTGACCCCGGGTGGCGTCGCAGGAAACACGATCACGTTGGCGCCGCCGCTGAATATCGACGCGACGTTGCTCGACGCCGGACTGCAGACGATCATCAGAGGCCTCTGACCGGACCGCCTCCCGACCGGTCGCGGCACCTCACTTTCTCGCAGACGGCCCATCATGTTATGGTTGGGGCGTCACCACCACTACTGCCTGCGAAGTCGCGCTGTGATTCTTCACTGCGAATCTCTCAGTGACGCGTCGCAGCGAATCTTTCCCGAAGAGGCCCCGATGACTTTGAAGAATCTCCTACGAGTAGCTGCGCTGCTTTCCCTCTTCGTCGCGTCCGCGTGCGGTTTTTCATCCGACGGATGCAGCTGCAGCATCGGCGGCGTGAACGAAGGCGTCGCCGGACCCCTGCTTTCGCAGCCCGACGAAGGCGAGCTGCCGGACGCTGAAGAGATCCACGCGAATACGCCGATGGTATATTTCGCCTGGAACAAGCGCGGCCTCGAAGAAGGCGACAACATCCGCCTTGAACTCTACATCACCGAGCTGAACGGAGCGACGGTCAACTCGATGTTCAGCCAGGGTTCAGCGGCGGTAACCGGCAGCAACATCAACACCGGTCACTTCAACATCAGCCCGCCTCCCGGCGGCTTTCCGGTCGCCCGCTACCGCGCTGACTTCTTCGTCGACGCAGAGAAGTTCGGCGACGTGAGCTTTGAAGTGCTGCCTTAGAGCAAGGTCGGGTTCAGGGCTGCGCGGGAATCGAGCAGCATCGAAACCCAATCGTGCTCAGGTCCACGATGTCGTCCTCCTCGATGTAGCTCGTACACTCGGCGCCGGCCGGGTCGGTGAGCTGCCATGACCCGCCGTAGATTCGTACCGGATCTTCAAGGCCGAATCGCGTCCACTCTGCGACGTTGCCGGCCATGTCGTAGACCTCGGACAGTCCATGGCCGCTCGAACACGCGGCGCTAGACCCCGTGGGCTCGATGCCGTCCCCGTCCACATTGCAGGCGTCCGGATCCCAGTCGTCGCCGAAGGGCCACACCGTCTCCTGCTGGCTCCCCACGGTGCCGCTACACCCGTTCTCCCACTGAAAAGTCACACAGAGCTGCTTCGGATGCAGCGCCTGCTGCTGCTGACCGGCCGGGAACTGCTCGCGATAGGCTGTTCCGCGGCATGCGGAGGCAGCCTCAAAGCCGTCGACGCCGGTCCACGGGAGGACACCCGGCATGGAGACCGAGTACAGACTCGCGCTGCCTGCGCTGTCCGCCGTAGCATCGATGCGGCTCGCCTCGTACATGTCTACGCAGACAAACCCGGTGCTGCCCACCTGGTCCGTCGCCTGCACCCGCACGCTGTTGAAGGGGCAGACGCCGCAGACACCATCTGTCCAATCGTCGATTCGGCCATTGCAGTCGTCATCGATACCGTTGCAGATCTCTTCGTCCAGCGGGGCCGTCGTAAGCGCGTGGCAATAGCCGAATACACAGGCTGCGTCGGCGGGGCAGTCGGCGGTGGCATCGCAGGTCTCAGCGGTGCGCATGTCCACGCAGCTGGAACGACGACAGGCACCGGATTCGTCCGGTGTGCAGGCGTCCGTCACGTCCTCGCCGGCTTCCAACTGCTCGTTCAAGCACAGCTCGTCGATCGTGCAGTCCGCGTTCGATGCGCAGGCCGCACCGTCGTCAGCGGGGTCCGGCCGAAGCACACAGGGCGACTCGAATCCGTCGTCGTCAACCACGGTAATTCCCCGCTCGCACATGCCGAATCCGGTGCCGCACTCCAGCGCCTGGCCGGGCTGCGGAACGCACGCCGGCTGCAGGCCGCGAGGCAGCGATGGATCGCACGACGCCGGCAGAATCGTGGTCTCTGTCCCGGCGTCCGCGTCGATTCCCGCATCGAGCCCGGTATCGCCCGCATCCTCGCCCGCGCGATCATCGTTGACGCACAAGCCGTTGAAGCAGGTGCCGGGCATCCCACCGACGCGGCATTCCGAGTCCTCAGAGCAGAGCAGCGTACACACCGGCAGTGAGGCACTCATGTCACATCCATCAAAGACCTCTGCAGCCTCAATGCACTCTGTGTCCCGTGTTGAGAGCAGATCGCAGTCGCCCACCGATCCATCACACGGCAACATGCAGAACCCACACAGACACTGAAGTCCCGCAGCGCAGTCGGCATCAACTTCGCAGCCGGCAAAGTAGTCTCGGGCCTGCCAGTTCGATTCGCCGACACCATTCGACGGCTGCTCAATGTCAGTGCGACCACAACTCGCGCACACCAGCGCGCAGAGCATTCCAAACAAACACACCAGCGCGAATGAGGGCGTCCCGCGGCCGGCGGCGGCATCACCCGCCCTCGAAAATCTCACCGAAACGTCGACGCTGCGGAGCACACGTCGCGTCCTGTCGCTCTGATCACTCATCGTCCTGCTCCTTTGCTTCAGCCAGCATCTGGCCTGCGTAGAAAGTGACCCGGCGCGCATCATGCGGCGTTGGGTTCTCACGGTTGAACTCGGCGGCGCGAACAACCAGCTCGTGCGCCCTGCTTCGTGTCTCTGCGAAGAGCGACAGCGCTTCAGTTTCGCACGGGTGTCCCGGCCACACGTCGATGGTCCAGGTACCGCCGCCAGGCACGCCGGGGGCGAGGTTGTCGCCGTCACCGCGCAGCTTCATGCAGAGCGCTACGGTCATTGCCTGAAAGTGGTCGCTGACAGCAGCTGCGAAGCCGACTTCCGGATCGCCCGGTGTGCCGAACATCTCGCTACGATAGCGTTTCGAATCATTCGTCGACTCGACGGTGACACGCTTGTCGGCAATCAGACGCTGTAGCGACTCCTGAATGTCGGAGTCCTCTGCGGCGATGCGCCGCAGCAGCTCGGCTTCTTCGATGGGTGATTCGCGAAAGACAAGGAGCCAGACATGAGAATCAAGGCCCTCGTAGTTCTCGTATTCATCCGGTGGGTTCGCCTGGTAGCTGACCCGCTTTCCCCTACGTAAAACCGTCAGCAGACCGGAGTCGACGAGGTCGCGCAGAATGCCGCGCAGCATCTCGTCGTCTTCACGGCAGAAGCGCGCAAAGACCCTGTCGCGCTCAACCAGCTCCTGTTCCCCAATCCACTCGAACACCGCCTCCCAAAGGAGACGCCCCGGCGAATCGTTGGATTCGGCGACTCGACGTGCCTTTCGCACATACGAGCGCAGGGCCATTCCAAACATGTCGGCCGCGACCTTGCGACTGACTCCCTGCGCCTCAAGTTCCGCGGTCAGGTCGGCGAACACGCGGTCGGCGACGTGGGCCAGCGGCGCTCGCAGACCCGACGCGGTCGCGACATGTGCGATCAGCACGGTCGTCTGACGCACAATGCTGTCGATGAGTACTCTGCTTTGCATTGCGACTGCCCCCCGGTTGCATCT
>JAUICO010000099.1 GCA_030427825.1 bacterium
CGGCCGCCGCGGAGTGAGCCGACGCACGCATCGTCGGTGCCGACACCCGGTCGGCTGCATCGCTGTCGCATTGATCCTGCTCTGTGCGTCTCGGGCCGACGCCCGGGATCCGGCGATCTCCGATGCGTCGGACGCAAACTCTGCCGATTCGGGCAGGGAATCCCCGGCCGAACCATCGCCGGCGACCTCGGCCCACTGGGAACGTTGGATGCCCTGGCACCGCCTGCTGAAGCCGTCGGGTTCAGGAGCCCTCTCCGTCACCTATCTGTACCAGAATCTCTCGGACGTACGTGTCCGGGACAGCGATCGGACGGTACGCGCGGGGGAGCACCGATTGCGGGTTCGCGCCGGTGCGCTGCTCGCTCGCAGCCCGCGCCTGCTCCTGACGATCCCGCTGCGATATCAGCGCACCGAGCTGCAGCTGGACTGCGGAGCCTCCACGCAGAGTTGCCTCCTGCACCGCGTACAGGCGGGCTTCTTCGGCATGTGGCTCGCAGCCCCGCGGTGGGGAACCTACATCCGGGTGGGTGCCACTCTCGCCGGTCGCGCCGAGCACCTCTTCAGCGTCGACGCGTTGCAGCCGGTCGCGTCGATCGGGTTCAACTACCTGCACAGCGAAGAACTCTCGATCCTCGTGGGGCTCACGTACAGCCAGAGCATTGGACTGCCGCTGCCCTCGATCGGAGTGGTCTGGGCCCCCGCCCACGGTCGCTTTCGCCTGGAAGTGCTCCCGCCTCAGCGGATCTCCGTCGGCTTCTTTCCGCACCCGCGAATCACAGCGATCCTCTACCTGCTCAAGGTCGACGGCGGCCGATTTTTTACCGGCGAGAACACCACAGTACTGACCCCTGCGGGCGAAACCGGGAACGACGCCCTGCAGAACTTCAACCTCTTCAGCTCGGCGCGATTCAACATGGAGCTGGGCGGTGGCGTCGGCCTCGCGCCGGAGGTAGGCCTGACCTGGTACTCGCGAGTCACCGCAAGGCCGATTCGAAGCGGTGGAGGACGCTATCGCGCCGTCGACACCTTCGAGCCGCGTGCCGGGATCAGCATCTACTGGCGGCCCCTGCTCTGACCTGCTCCGGTCGAACGGCCACAGTACGGACGCGACTCAACGCGCAGGCGCTCTGAGGGCGTGAGTAGCGAGCGTCGTCGCGGTACCGATCAGGGCACCCGCGAGGACGTCCGAGAGCCAGTGCCGATCGCCGCGGATTCGCAGAAATGCCGTCGCCGCCGCAGCTCCGAACGCCACCGACGGCGCGATCCATCGCGTCGAGCGAGGTCCCCACTGAAACGAGCGCGCGTTGATCGCCAGGGTGGTCGCCGCCGCAAAGGACATCGCCGAGTGGCCCGACGCAAACGAGGCGTATCCCTGATGCTCGGCACAGGCTTCACTGCAGGGGCGCCTGCGACGGACGATGTGTTTTGTGATGCCGACGACGGTGAGGGTGGTGAAGAGGGATTCTGCGGCCAGCATCGTCGCCATTCGCGTGTCGTGGTCGAAGGCGCGGTTGCCGATCGAGGGCCCACTCAGAGCGGACAGCTCCAGGCTCCAGAGGAGCGCGTCCGAGATCCTTCGCGGCCGGGATGTGCGCTCGACGGCGAGCCCCTGCCGGACCCGATAGTCAAAGCCCGGCCCCCTGCCCCGGCGACTGTGTGCTCTGACTTCGTTCGCTTCCAGCGTCAGACCGGCCGCCACTCCCAGGGTAACCCAGAGCACATCCCCGACACCGGCGTCGATCGTCGTATAGCGCGTCCCTTCATCGGCGCCCGCCGCGGCAGGGACCAACGCGAGAGACAGCAACACGCAGGCCACCACCATACAAACACGCAGCGCGGCGCAGGCTCCAAGTGTCGTGCAAGTTCGCAGCCACACGCGGCGATGCGGTCCCGTCAGCTCTGCGCTCAATCGCCGGCTCCGCGCCGTCGCCCCGGAGCGACCGCGTCTTCGGGACGCTCGATGCCCACCAGCTGATACCCGGCTTCACCGTTGTCGTAGAAGTGCAGTCGGGCGGGACCCAGCGGGTCCATCGCCGGCTCCGGGTAGAGCAGCAGATCCACAATCACGTACGAATCGGCATCGGCGCCCTCGCCGCCGCCGAAGCTCCTGTGTCCGTCCTCAACAAGCGACACGCACAGTTTTTCCGGTGGCACGGCGCCGCCCGGGTTCTCGGTACGCACCCACACCGGCACACGGAAGCGTCCGTCATAGTAGCGCGTTTCATAGCGAAGCACAGATGCGTCGGTCACACCGCTAAGGGTCGCCAGATCGGCGAAACACACAGTGGTCCCATCCTCCTGCACCTCGAAGTCTGCAAGGGGACTGCGCACTCTGAGATAGTGATCCAGAATGCGCTGCCTGCGGGCGAGCAGCACGCGCATCAACTCGGCCTCGTCCTCTTCGTTGATGACCCGGCCTTCGCCGAGCATCACCCGAATCGCGTCCTCGTCCATGCGCGCGATGATCCGCGCCATCCAGGCACCGTCCTCCGGAGTCTCCCGCGCGAACGCCGGGTTCGGGTACCCGGCGCGCCAGCGACGCGGGTCGAAGTGCTCAGCGTCAAAGTAGCCGAGCATGGGGGCCACGCGGGAAATCTCTACGTCGTTCCACGGACGCGAGATGAAGCCCAGCGAGAGAAAGTCGGCGGCGACGTGCGCGGGATCGAAGTACGAGGAGTAGCCGAAGCGCCGCGACAGGCCGTCCTGCAGCCAGCGACTGCCCAGGCAATCACCGAAGTCGATCAGATAGTGGCGTACGTAGTTGCGGCCGTCCTCGGTCTCAAACCAGGTCGAGAGTGTGTTCTGTTCGCGCGCGTCAAAGTGGTTGAGCCACGCCGCAAGCAGGCGGCTGCCTCGAAGCTCGCGCCGGTCTTCGTGGCGGACCGCGTCATTCGGATCGTCGCGTCGGCGACCTTGATAGCGCCACGGCCCAATCGGACGACCATCAACGAAGAGGCTCGCGCTCGCACGATACAGTCCGTCCTCGGTACGAATGGCCCCGGAAACGATCTCGTCGATGTGATGCTCGGCCATGGGGATGTCTTCGCCGCGCTCGTCCTCTGTCTCGGCGTCCTCGCCGATCTGCAGGACCTCTCTGTCAAAGTGCACGATGATGTTGCACGGCGAATGGTAGCCGGCTGCGTGATACACCCGTGAACCAAACACATCTGCGGCGGTCGCCCGCTCGTCTCTGAAGTTGCGGCCGTCGAACTTGATCACCCAACCGCGACCCTGCTCATCGCGAATGATAAAGCCCGGATTGGCGCCGTTCGGCTTGCCGGCGACGATGGTCCACGTCTCGTCACCACGGAGCACGGCTTCGGGACAGGCGCCGCGGCGGAGCTCTTCGTGCGTCATCTCTCTGAGACCCAGCCGGTTCTCGAACCAGCTTGAGTTTGGAACCTCATCGAAGGCGTTCACATTCTCAGCGGCCTCGGCGAAGTCCATACGCAGAAACCGATTCGTCGGAACGAACACGATCTGATCGATCGCGTCCCACGCCAGTCCGCTCCAATATTCGCGTGGCATCTCGGCGACGTGGTGGCGGTCATCGTCCTCCCACACCGCTTCGCCCGCAGAAAAGGGCCGCACCTGCTGCCCCGCGCACGCGCTCAGAGCGGACAGCAGCAGCATCGCAGCCACCGTACTCATCGCGTTGGCGCTTATGGCAGAGCCCCGTCGAATCCCACTGTGTGTGCGCAGCTGACCCACCTAGAACCCCTGCTGGAAACCAAAAACCAGCCGATAGTTTTCGATCTCGAAGCCCTCGTCGAAACGGCGGGTACCCATCCCAAACGCGAAGGTGATCCCGCCGTCGCGGTCGCCGTTTGAACGAAGTCCCAGACCAAAAGACCCGGCAAGTGCGCCCAAGCTGAACCCGTCCAGGTGCGCGCCGAACGCGTTACCGACAGAGTACCATGCATAACCGTCCAGGAAGGCCCACACCGGGTAGCTGTACTGTATCAACGCCGAAAAGGTGCTGCGACCGCGAAAGCGACCCTCGTGAAAGCCGCGCATGAACTGCGTCCCGCCCATCGCGACCAGCTCGGTAAAGGGTATCGTGCTGTCCCCCAGGGGATCCGCGAAGTGCAGGCGCTGATGCAGACTCAACACCCGGCCGCGACGGTCCAGGTCGAAAAAGGCACCGAGGTCGGCGCCGTAGCGGAGCATCGTATGCTCACGGCCGCCCAGGTCGGCGGCTGCTTCGAGGAAGGGCGCCACGCGGAACCCCGTGCCCCGCTCCGTCAGATCGCCCGGTCGTGAGTCGAGCTGCAGTGCGACCCGCGCGCTCCCCAGGAGGTATCCCCCAAAGCCGTCGATCAGGCTGGTGTCCCCGAGATCATCGATGCCGAGGTCGGCCTTCTCAACACCTTCGTCACCGTTGCGGAATCGATTGCGGCTGAGCCCCAGGGACACATCGATGCCATCGAGCTCGCCGAAGACCGCTTCGAGTCCCACCGAGCCGCTGATTTCGGTACGTTCGTACGCCGCCGCCCGGGCGTCGCCCTCCACCGCGCCGACGCCGTAGAAAAGATGGTCCGGACGTCGTTCGAATACAAACTCAAGGTTCACCCTTGTATCGGCGAAGGCCAGATTCGGTGACGGCGAGTCGTTGATCGCGATCCTCTCCCTCAGCGTGAAGCGCAGCCAACGCGGACCGCCCCAGGCGAAATGCAGACGCAGGTGGTCGTCATCTGTCGGGACGTCGTTGATGAAGGCGTAGACTCCGACGCTGGGGCGCAGCCCGAAGTCTAAGAGCGCGGTCGGAACGATCCCGACTTTGCCGGAGCTTCCGAAAGTGAGCGCATTCACCACCCGGTTCGATACTGCGTTCTTTTCAAACCAGGTCGCAAACGCACCCAGAGGGCGCCTGATTACGTACTCCGAGACCACCCAGACCGGAGCCAGAAGTACCCGCGGAATCCACAGCAGCCCGCGAGCGCCCTGCGGCGCCGCTGCGCGGCCGTCGTAGTCTGGAGCCTGTCGCCGGCTCTCCAACGGCGTTCCTTCGTATTCGAGGGTCAGGCTGCCGCCGGGGTCGAGGCTGAGCGAACGAGGCGGCGGCGGCTCGGCGGCGGCGGCGCCGGGCGACGCAGACACCGCCGAAGCGATCAACAGCGCGAAGAAGATGAAAGCGACCGGAGTTGCGGTGAGCGCAGGCCGAGCCCTGTGATGTCTGCGACGCAAATCCCGCTCACGCATGAGAACAGTTACAGTTGACGGTCGTTCACTCCCTACGCGACCGCAGGCAGCTGAGTTACGCCGAACACCCGGAGCGGACAACGCCTGTGTGCCGCCGGTGGGCAGCCACATCGTAGGGGGTCGATTCGCGCATCGCGCCGTTATAAGGGAGGCGCGTCGGCGGGTGGGGTCCCGGCCACAGAGGCAGGACACGATGATCGGTCAGCAGATCGACAACTACGAGGTCAAGAGCGAGCTTGGACAGGGTGGCATGGCCATCGTGTACCGAGCTCTCGATGTGCATCTCGAACGCGACGTCGCCCTCAAGGTCCTGCACGAACACATCGCCGCCCAGGACGAGAACCGCGAGCGCTTTGTGCGCGAAGCGAAGGCCGTGGCACGGCTGCAACACCCCAACATCATTCAGATTTACGGATTCTCCGCAGAAACAAGCTCCGTCGGTTACATCGCGGCCGAGCTGGTCGAAGGTCCGACGCTCCGAGACTTCGTCGACAACACCGGCATGGAGTACCCTGAGATCGCCTGCGCGCTGGGTGTGCTCGTCGCCCGTGCGCTGCATCACGCGCACGAGACCGGAGTCATACACCGGGACCTCAAGCCTGAAAACGTGATGATCACCGATCGTGGGGTCCCGAAGCTCATGGACTTCGGCCTGGCGAGGCTCCTCGACGCGCAGACGGTCACAGTTACCGGATCACTGCTCGGGTCGCCGGCCCACATGGCGCCCGAGATCATCGAAGGCGCGCGGATCGACCGCCGTGTCGATATCTTCGCCTTCGGGACCCTGCTCTACGTTGCGACCACGGGACAGCTGCCATTTGAAGGCAGCAACCCGGCGACGGTGTTGAACGCGATCCTGAACGGAAAGTACATCCCCGCCTCCGCCGTGAACCCGCAGATCAGCCGCGAGGTCGAGGCGGTAATCGACCGCTGCCTTGCGACAGACCCGGACGACCGTTTCGACAGCGCGGCTGACGTGGGTGACGCACTGCTCGACGCCATTCGCCCCTTCGGAATTACGAGGCCCGAGGAGAGTTTCGCGGCGTTCTACAAAGACCCCGAGGCGTGGAACCTCGCCTTCAGGCCGGTCGTGCTTGAGACCCTTGAGACACGGGCAAGAGCCGCGCTCGCGAGAGGTCGTAAAGGCTGGCCCGAGGCGTTCAACATCTGCGATCGCATGATGCAGATTGAGCCCGACAACGCGGCCGCTCAGGACATCGTCAGCCGCGCGAACCGCCGCAGGAAAGTGACAAGAGCCGGTGTGCTTGGCGGGGCCGCCCTCGCCGTCGCGGTACTGTCGCTCGTCGCCCTTGCGCTGTGGAACGCCGCCGGAGACCGCCACGCCGAACGCTTCTATGCAGACATTGAGCGCGTCTCCGACATCTACGACGCCACCCTCGCGCAGGCACGCAGCGCGGCAGGCCCGAGCCGAAACATCGCCGCCGGCATCATCGTCAGCTACGACGCCGTCGCCGCGACGGAGGAGATGCACAGCCACGCCTCGGAGCTCACTCGCGAGATACTCTGGAGTGGCCCCGGCGCCGAAGCCAGGAACGACTTCTATCACGCACTTGCCACGGCAGGCAGAGCGGCTCATCGGGCGTATGGGCGCCTCGACGCGGAGCGTGAGATCCCCGTCCTTGTCGTAAGTGTCGGCGAGAGCGACGACACAGACGCCGGCAGCGGCGCCGCCACTGAGGTCGACGAAGTCGCCGACACGACGCCCACGCACCCTGTGTCTGTGCGTCTTTTTCCACCGGCCGTTGAGCTGACAGTGGACGGTACGGTTGTCCCGTGTCGAGGCGGCAGCTGCACCTTACAGCTTCGCGAGGGGCGCCGCAGACTCGTCGCAAGGCACCCGGAGACCGGGCGTGAGGAGGCACGTTCATTGAACGTCAGCGCCGGCACCAACGACGTCCGCATCGCTGTCCCGTGGCCGGATGCGCGCCTCGTTGTGCTCGCGCCTCAACCGGGAACCGTGCTCTTCAACAATCGGCGCGTGGGCAGCACCGGCAGCACAATCTCCATCCCCATCGAAGGTTCCGGACGTACGATGGCCGGCACCGTGCGCGTGTTGCCCAGCGACTCCTTCGGACGGCCCGCGGAGTTCACCGTGACCCTGACAGGGGGCGCAACAACTCGCGAGCGGGTGGACTTCAGGTAGGAAAGCGCGGGCGACAGGTGCCCGCATTGAGGATCAGATCGGGCACGAACTTTTGATCGCGGCCCCGCTGAACTACCCTCACTCGCTGTGAAAGCGGGGGACTCCATACGAGCTGCGGCGCGCTTGCTGATTGCCACAATGGCGCTCGCATTCTGCACCATCGCCGCGCCGAAAACTGCCGACGCGCAGAACCCGGCGTTCGCGGACTTCGAAGAGGCCCTCGACTTCGCGCGCAACAGCTTCGTGTTCGGTGATTACGACCGGGTCCTGAGCGTGCTCGAACCGCAGCTCTATCCGCGACCTCCCATCGCGGACACCGAAGACCTGATCGCGGCCTATACCTTCCTCGGCGCCAGCGCATTCTTCGAGAACCAGGCCGCGATGACGAACCAGGCTTTTCTGGATCTCCTCCGCCTGGAGCCGGACCGCTCCCTGGACCCCTTCGTCTTTCCCGCCGAGGTAATCGCCGAGCTCGATCGTGTGCGCGACGAAAACGCCGAGGAGCTGGCCCGTATCGCCCGTGGCGACCAGAGCTCCGCGGATACCGTCTACATCGAAAGCCGCGTGCGTGAGGTACCCCTGGCGGTCGCGATTCTACCCTTCGGCTACGGTCTCTTCGCGAACGGAGAAGACGGCTGGGGCGCAGCCTACCTGACCGTGGAGTCGCTGCTGCTGACTGCATCCATCACCACGTGGGCCATCAACCTCAGCGAGCGTGTGCCCTCGGACACCTTCGACCGGGATTTCGGCTACCTGGATCCGGACGCCGCGAGGGTTCGACGGCGGGTGCAGATATCGACCGGCGCCGCGTTCCTCGGTGTAGTCATCGCAAACATGATCCACGGCGCGATGACGCGGGAGGTCGACGGCGATGTCGAGTTTCGCACGCTGGAAGAAGCACCGATACAGCTCCGTGATCCCGAGACGCGCGCACGTCGCTGGCGCCTGCAATTGGCACCTGTTATCGCTCCGCGTCGGTAGACGGACTGACCGAGAAATTACTGAGCGAGCATGCCGAGCCTCGTCTTTAAGGCACCAGCAACCGGAAGGCGCGAAGTCTTTGAGTTGCACAAGCGCATCACCAGTATTGGGAGCAGCGCAGACAACGACCTCGCCATCGCAGGCGGAGGGCTCGATGACACGCACGCCCTGATTCAGTTCGATGGGCGCACCTTCGTCGTGCAGCCGCTGAGCCGGCGCGGCGACAGCCTGGTGAACGGTCGCAAGGTGAAGCGACACACCCTCGATCACGGGGACGAGATTCGCTTCGGACAGCTGGATCTGACTTTTCAGCTCTACGAAGAGACAGAAGACGTAGCGACCGGTGAAGCCGCTGACCGCCTGCGATCCTACGAACAGATCGTCGCTTTCTCGAAGACGCTGCTCGAGGCGCCGGACCTGGCGACTCTGCTCGAGAGCATGATGGACTCGGTCATCGCGATCACAGAAGCCGACAAGGGCTTCCTGATCCTCAGCGAAGACGACGAGCTGCACGTCAAGGTCGCCAGAAACATCGGCCGCGAGAATATCGAAGACGCGATCTCACAGTTCTCTGACAGCATCGTGGCGACAGTGCTGCGCGAGAGAAAGCCGTTGATCGTGTCGGACGCCCTGCACGACGATCAGTTCAGCGCGAGTCGGTCAGTGGTGAACCTCAAGCTGTGCAGCGTGCTCTGCGTGCCGCTGCTCACGCGCGACGGCGTCCAGGGGCTGATCTACGTCGGCAACGACAACGTGGTGAACCTGTTCACACAGGCCCACCTCGACACGCTCTCTATCTACGCCTCGCAGGCCACCCTCATCATCCAGAACGCCCTGCTCACCGATGAGCTGCGCCTCGACAACCGAGCCCTCCGTGAACGCATCGAAGAGATGCGCTTCGGCACGATCATCGGCGCCTGCACCCCGATGCAGAGTGTGTTTCGGCGCGTTGAGAAAGTCGCACCCACCGATGTCTCCGTGCTCATCCAGGGGGAGACCGGCACCGGCAAAGAGCTGATCGCGCGAGAGATTCACGACCGCTCGAATCGCGCGAAGGGCCCCTTCGTCACCATCAACTGCGGCGCCATTCCGGAGAATCTGCTCGAGAGCGAGCTCTTCGGACACGTACGCGGCGCCTTCACCGGGGCCACAAACACCCGAGCCGGCAAGTTTCAGGCCGCCGACGGCGGCACCCTCTTCCTGGATGAGATCGGCGAGATGCCGATCAACCTGCAGGTGAAGATTCTCCGCGCCCTGCAGGACCGCCGCGTCACCCGGGTCGGCGAAAACCGCGCCGAGGACGTAGACATACGCGTCGTCGCAGCGACCAATCGAAACCTCACCGAGGCAATCTCAGACGGCGAGTTTCGCGAAGACCTCTACTATCGACTCAACGTGGTCTCGATGACACTGCCTCCACTGCGCGAACGCGGTGACGACGTCGTCTTGATCGCCCGCTACTACCTGGAACGATACGCCCGCGAATACGGGGTCGGAAACCGCAAGCTGTCGAAGGCCTCGGTCATCGCGCTGCGCAAGTACACATGGCCCGGGAACATCCGCCAGCTTGAGAACCACATCAAGAAGGCGGTCATCCTCAGCGAAGGCACGACCATCAAACCGGCCGATCTCGACCTCTCGCCGGAGCGCCTCACGCGCATTCTACCGCTGAACGACGCACGCGAGATCTGGCAGCGCGACTACATCCTCGAAGCGCTCGCCGTGAACGAAGGCAACCGAACGCGCGCGGCGAAAGACCTCGGCGTCGATCCGCGTACCGTGTTCCGCTTCCTGGAAAAAGAGCAGGGGCGCGACGAAGAGGCTTGAGGCTGCCGCATCGAGGGACACCGGCCGAAGCATGATCCCAGTGTCGCGATAACTGGTCGTTTTTCTTCTCTGCGGCTAGCTTCTCCCTTCGTAATCGGATCGAATCTGCGAAGCCCGGGCTGCTGCTGGTGCGCGATCGAGGCAGAAATCAACGTCGGACTCCGCGTCGACGCCTGCACCTGGCAGGACTCTTGCTAGGGATACTTGTGCTCCCTGCACTGACGTTGTGCGGGTGCATCTGGTCCCCGAAGCCTGAGCAGGCCGTGCAGCTCGACACACCTCCGTTCATCGACCCCGACTTCGTTGTCCCGGCGATCGGCACCACCCAGACGGTGAACCTTCAGGACACTGAAGGACGACAGCTGACCTTCTCGGCGAATCGGATCTTCGACTGGGACCGTGACGACAACATCGAATATGTCTGGGTCTTCGACTTCGGCAACGGCACGCCGATCACCCGTCCCGCCGGCGGCCAGACGAACATCGCGCTCGGCACTACAGCCGCCGCTGACGCCTCGCGGACCAGCTTCCGAACCGACCCGATCGACTTCGACCCCTGCGATTTCGACGCAGTCCTCGCCGGACTTACCGAGTCCGCTACCATTGAGCTGATCCTTCTGGACGAGATTCCTCAGGAACAGCGCGCCGACGAAGGCGAACGCAGCGAATGGCAGGTTTCAGCACAGTGGACCGTACGATTTGAAGGCCAATGTACCACCGCACGCTGACATCGAAGCCCGCGCGAAGACCGCTGCCGGTGTTCATCGTGATCACGATGCTGCTGGCCGGTGCCTGGAGCGCCTGCCTCGTCGGCGAAAACGACGCCGCCGTGATCGGCAACTGCTCGTCCGAGGTGCATTGTTTCGCCTCGCAGAATTGCCAGATTGGCGGCTGCGCCGACGGCCCGGCAGATGTCACGCAGGAGGTCTCCCTGCTCATCACGCCCGGTGCCTCCCGCGAAGACCTCGCACCAAACTGGGTGCGCAACGTCCCAATGACCACCGGGAGGCTGCACCCGACCTTTCAACTCGCACCGCCGCTGCAGGTGGAAGGCACGGTCACTCGTCGCATCAACGCCGACACAGACGACGGCGTCCCAGAGCCCGCCACCGTCTTCTTCAGAGCGCTGACCGGTGTGCCCGGCAATCACTTCACGACCGCTGCCGGTACAGACATCACCGGTCGCTTCGTCGCCAGCCTGCCCGGCACCAGCTATGAAGCCACAATCGCCCTGACACGGGACGACATGCCGGACGTCGTCACCCGCATTGAAGATATCGGAGTCTACGAGCTGCGGGCCCTGCAGCTGCGCGTGCCCGCGACCAACTACTTCGTCGCCTGGCAGGGCACGGTACAGCGCATCGACAGCGGCGGCCTGCTTCAGCCCGTCTCCAGCGCCCTCGTGTTCGCCGTCTCAGAGCGCTCCGGCGTGCAATCGACCAGCGCAACAACCGGCGCCGACGGCTCCTTTGTTGTCTACGTCGATCCCGCAGAAGCGCCCTACTCCTTTCATGTACGCCCGAGGCAACAGGCGGACGAGCTCGACGGACCGGCATTCGATCTGCCGGACGTCACATTCGAGGCAGCGACACCCGAAATTATCGTACGCCCCAACGGCGACGACGGACCGGATACCGCAGAATTGCCCGGCGCGGGACTCGTCGCCGTTCGCTGGAATGACTTCATCACCGTCCGCGGAACCGTCGTGGATGCCGACGGCCTGCCTGTCAGCGCCGCACAGATCCTCGCCACGAGCGACCTCGTCACCGCCGCTGACACCGCATCCGCGATCGCTGTCCGGAGCTCGCGCTTTACACAGCGCGCCGAGAGTACCTCAAACGGCGAGTTCACGATGCGCCTGCCACCTGACGAGGACTTCATCGTCACCGCCTTTGTCGACAACGACGAGCGCATGCTCTTCGCCGAGGCGACGTCCCTGTCGACCACCCCTGAGGGCATCGCAGAGGCCGCCATGGAGCTCGTCGCCGTCGGCCCCTCAACTCTCTCGGGAACAGCGCTTGCCCCCGCCTCACGCGGCACCGACGCCGGACAGGTCATCGTGCGCTACGAGCTGATCGAGCACTCCGACCACCCCGTAGATCTCTGGCAGATCGCCCCTGTTCAGACCGTGTTCAGCGCGATCAGCGACGCCAACGGCCACTACGAGCTGCCGCTGCTTCCCGGCCGCTACCGGCGAAGCGCTGAACCCGTCGACGGCCAGCCCTTCCCCTTTCTCTATGATGAGGTCCAGGTGGCAGCCGACGACACCGAGCTGCCCCCTGTCCAATTTGAAGCCGGCGGCTACACCTCAGGCGTCATCACGGTCGCAGACGACAGCGGCGAGCCGGTCGCCAATGCTGCGGTCGAAGCCTGGATCGAACAGGAAGGCGAACAGCGTAAAATCTCGTCGGCGACGACAGACAGCAACGGACGCTACGTTCTTGTGCTCCCCACAGGGGACGCGGACTGAGGGTCTCCGGTTGTGAGCGCTCGGACCCCGTGATACCTCGCCGCACTGTTGACCCCCGCCGTGCGCAGCGCTCGGCACCTCGACAGGCCCGCTGTTCAGCCATCTACTCGAAGAGGCGCAGATACCGTGGATCGCATCGACGAGATCGTTCGTGAGCTGAATCAGGAGCTCATCGAGACGCGAAATCTCACCATCAAGACCGACAACTCGGTGCGAAACCTCGCCGGCGATGTGAAGCAGATCATTCGCGCGCAGGAGTCTTTCGAACGCCGCATGGTGCTCAACTCCGTGGGCGCATACGTGCTCTTCGCGGTGCTCTCCTTCGCCGGTCTCTTCCTCGTCTTTCGCGCCTCCTCAACGCGGGCGCGGGTTGACAAACAGCTCTACGAAGAGCGCGAGTCCGCCTTCGTCCTGCGAGTCGAAGAGCTCGAAGCCGACCTGGACCGCCGACGTACCGCAGAAGGCGAGGCCTACGACTTCTACGAGCTGCTCGTCGCCGGACACCGCGAAGAAGTCGTGGAGCGCTTCGCCGAAGTACAGGGGCAGATCGTCGATCGAGCCACCATCGAACTCTTCCGCCGCGAAGTGGACCGCATTCGGCAGGAGCTCGGCTCCGAGGCCTACACACTCGGCATGCAGAAAATGGCCGACTCGCGCTGGCAGGAAGCGCGGGACGCCTTCCAACGCTCCATCGCATACATCGAGTTCGCGTCCTTTTCGCCGCAGCTGCACTTCAGCCTCGCCGAGTGCCTCTTCAACCTCGACGACCACATCGGCGCCGTCCGCTACTACAACGCAGCCATCGAGTCCGGAAACCTCGGCCGCGCCGATCAGGTGCTCGCATACTTCCACCGCGCCGAAGCACTGCAGGAAACCGGCCGCATGCGAGAAGCTCTCGAAGCATACCGAGTCTTCTCAAACCGCTTCTCAAACCACCCATGGTCCGCGAGCGCCGACGCACGCGCCGCACGCATCCTGATGCGCCTCGAAGGGCAGTAGAGGAGGTGCGGTGCGAGGGTGCGAGGGTGCGAGGCTCCGCCTCGCGCTCCGCAAAGGGGCTCTCGCCCCTTTGAACCCCTGCGGAAAGCTACGCTTTCCTTTGCGGGTGATTTTCAGTGAAACATCACACACAGCCGTCGAATCTGAAGCAACCCAACGAGTGGAAAGCGCAGCTTTCCGCGGGGGTGCAGGGGCGAAAGCCCCTGCCGGGAGCGCGAGGGCAGCGCCCTCGCACACACGCCTAGCACTACCCGGCGGCGTCGAAAGCGTCGTTGACGCCGGGGTATTCGGAGACGCGTGGGCGGGCGAGTTTCCAGCAGTGTTCTACGAGCCACGAGATGGAGCGGTCCTGGCGTTCTGCCTGGACCTTGAGCTCGTCGAGGATCGAGTCGGGCATGTAGATGGTGAGTTTTTGCTTGGCTGCCATGGCGATGTGCTCCGCACGTGGGTGGTTCACGGTGCGTGTCATACCCGCACCTACATGTAGGTCTATGTACGTGGCCCGCTGTAACCCGGCAAGAAAACGGCGCCCAAAAACGACGTAACCCGAACCGTAGGGCTCGGGTCTCAGATCTGGCCTGGAGCGTGTGTCCGTCGCCGGCTCAGCGCCTCAATCGTCGTCAAAGGAGACCGGGTACAGGGCACGAATCTCGGCGGTGTTTGCCGGCCTCTGCAGAAAGCGGAATCCGACGCCGGTGTTCGGGCAGCTGCCGGTAGAATCTGCGTAGTAGACCACCTCGTACTGCGCGGAGTCCGGAGTCACGAAGTCGGGCGGTGTGTCCCCGGCGGGGCCGACACCTTCCCACACGGTGAACTCCTCTTCACCCGGATTTCGCACTTCGATGGAGAGCTCAAAGTCGCTGCATACGTGCTTCTCGGCGACACCGGTCTCCGGCACTTCCTCGGTTCGGAACACCGGCTCGCAGGTCGCATCGCCCAGGCAGTCATCTGCCTCAGGATCGCAGGTGGGGATATTCTCGGTGAGGCAGTTCACGTCGATGTTTCGGCCGATGGTGCTTGAGATCTGGCGGAGCACCGGCGCGAAGTCACCGGCGCAGATGTTGGCCTGCACGCCGCGCGCACCGAAGAGGCGAATGAACTCCTGGTAGCGCTGGCCGGCAGCGCCGGTAACGCCTGGGGCTGTGCACGAGAACACGCCGGGCTGCCAGGTGTAGTTGGGCGGCGTCGGTGCGATGATTCCCGCGACCAGAACCGCAGAGCCGTCTCCGTTCTTCACTTCATCAACGAGGAAATCGCGATACGCCTCGACCTCTTCCAGCTGATCCCGCTGGGTGATGAAGCAGTCGCGGTCGGACTGCAGCGCGCGGCCTTCGCCGACCGAGCAGTCATCTTCGTCGCTGACGATGATCACTGCGAGGGACGCATCATCGCGGATGAAGTCGCTGGTCTGCGCGCGATCCGGCGACAGCGAACGCTTCAGCGTGTCGAGGCCGGCCTCGATGAAGTGTCCACAGTTGCCCACCGTTGCGACGCACTCAAAGTCCCGCGCCAGGCCGGTGATGTCCAGGAGTCCGTCATCGCCTACATAGTCATCGAAGCGGAGGACCGAGTCACCCACGTTGCAGTCTTCAAGGCTGGGCGGCGGGCCGACACAGAAGTCGTCTGCCGCCTCTGAAGGTCCGGGGCCGCTACGAAAGGCGCCGGCATCGTTCGGGTCACGGGCGTCTGTCGTAATGACCGCGATATGAAAGTCGGCGTTCGCGTCGACAATGCCCTGCAGGAAGTCCTGGAAGTTCCCCGTCAGGAAGGCCTGCTCCTGTGCCATCGAGCGCGAGTCGTCGATCACGAAGAGGATATCGACCTTGTTCGATCCGCCGCCGGCGACCCGCTCAATACGCACCGCCTCAATGGCCTCGTCGAGACCCTGAATCGGATGAAGATTGCATGCAGCCAGCAAAGTGCAGGCACAGACAGTCAGAGCAAAGCGGGCACGCATATGGGCTCCGGTGCAACGGTAAAACGCACAGATGATTGCACGCCGAGGCGCGCAGATACGGGAACAGGCAATACGATTAACAGAGGGCCATACACCTCACAAGATGGCGCTTTGGTCCCCTGCACGGTCGAATCTACTGCAGATAGGTCAGCAGAATCGCCATCCCCGCGATCGCAAAAAGCAGCGTTGCGAAGCCCACAATCAAGGCGAACATGGAGCGACGAACGCTGACCACAGCGTC
>JAUICO010000100.1 GCA_030427825.1 bacterium
ATGGCTCAACCGGGTCCTGTTACTCACGCTCGCTAAGCGGTTGTGCGCAAGCACAGAGCGCAGAGAGCAGTGTAACGGAACACGGAACCGACCCGCAACGGTCCGAAGCGGGGGCACGATGAAAGTCGTGCCGAAGGCAGACGGGCCCCACGGCGATTGCGCTTTGCGCAGAGCGGTGGGGAAAACGCCGCCAAACGACAACTGTACGTCCGCGTCATTTCCATTCGTCCCTGATCGCTTCGGCGAACAGGCCTGCTCAGCTTTGAGAGAACTGGCGCAGCCTTCGGTCCAAAAGGGTGTTGCGCCAGACCGAAGGCACCAGTAGCTCAGTTGGTTAGAGCGCACGACTGATAATCGTGAGGTCGGAGGTTCAACTCCTCCCTGGTGCACTCGGGGTGTTAGCTCAGTTGGGAGAGCGCCGCCCTTGCAAGGCGGAGGTCATCGGTTCGAGCCCGATACACTCCACTCCGTACAACCCCGTTCGCTCTGTGCTGCGCACAACCGCGCGGGGCCCCGCAGGACCGCCTCTGGCGGTCTTGTACAACCCCGTTCGCTCTGTGCTGCGCACAACCGCGCGGGGCCCCGCAGGACCGCCTCTGGCGGTCTTGTACAACCCCGTTCGCTCTGTGCTGCGCACAACCGCGCAGGGCCCCGCAGGACCGCCTCTGGCGGTCTTGTACAACCCCGTTCGCTCTGTGCTGCGCACAACCGCGTGGGGCCCTGCAGGACCGCCTCTGGCGGTCTTGTACAACCCCGTTCGCTCTGTGCTGCGCACAACCGCGCGGGGCCCCGCAAGACCGCCTCTGGCGGTCTTGTACAACCCCGTTCGCTCTGTGCTGCGCACAACCGCGCAGGGCCCCGCAAGACCGCCTCTGGCGGTCTTGTACAACCCCGTTCGCTCTGTGCTGCGCACAACCGCGCGGGGCCCCGCAGGACCGCCCGGGACGTTGTCTTCGTCGTTCTGGATACCCGTCAGGACTGCGCAGTCACCGCCACAATAACCGGAATTGACTTGCTACGGACCGCGCTGTAGCCGCTGGGCTCCGTAATCCGTGTTCGTCGACGTGTCGTGTCGATCTCGGGATGAGGCGTTGCGATGCTCTTCAATTCATGGGTCTATTGGCTCTTTCTGCCGATCACGATCGCGGTCTACTACGCGCTCCGAGGCCGAAGCCGCATCGCCTGGCTGCTCATCTGCAGCTATGTCTTTTACGCGTGGTGGGACTGGCGTTTTCTCGGCCTCATCGTCGTCTCGTCCATCATCGACTTCATCTGTGGGAGACTCCTGGACCGTCGTCGAGACGACGATCCCGACGAGTACGCACTCGATAGGAAAAAGCGGCGCACCGTCCTTGTGGTCTCGCTGGTCGCGAACCTCGGGATGCTGGCCTTCTTCAAGTACGCCGGGTTCTTCGCGGAGAGCTTCGCCGAAGTGTTGGGCGCCCTGGGACTGGGCGCCGATTTCCCAACGCTGAAGATCGTGCTTCCCGTCGGCATATCGTTCTTCACCTTCCAGACGATGAGCTACTCGATCGACATCTATCGAGGCCGTCTGCGCGCTGAGAACCGCTTCCTCGAATTCGCAACCTTCGTCGCCTTCTTCCCCCAGCTGGTCGCCGGCCCCATCGTAAGGGCCTCCGACTTCCTTCCTCAGCTGGCGTCGCCGACAAAGTTCAATAGCGAGCAGTTCTACAGCGGGACCTATCTCATACTGTGGGGACTGTTTAAGAAGGTTGTTGTCGCCGATAACGTGGGAACCATCGCGAATCAGGTGTTCAACGCACCTGTCGCGACGATGAGCAGCGGGCAGATCCTCCTGGGTGTGTACGCATTCGCGATACAGATCTACGGCGACTTCTCCGGTTACACCGACATTGCCCGGGGCACCGCGAGACTGCTCGGATTCGAGTTCCCGCTGAACTTCGATCTGCCGTACTCCAGCGCCGATCCCTCCGAGTTCTGGCGACGCTGGCACATCAGCCTCTCATCGTGGCTTCGCGACTACCTGTACATTCCGCTGGGTGGAAATCGCGGCTCGTCGGCACGCACCCAGTTTAATCTCATGACCACAATGGTGCTTGGCGGCCTGTGGCATGGCGCGGCATGGAACTTCGTCGTTTGGGGATTCTATCAGGGCGGGCTGCTGGTCGTGCACCGCTGGTTCAGAAACACCTTCGGGCCGGCACCGGAGAATCCGAGTCGCCTGCGCCGCCTCATCGTCTGGTTCGTCTTCATGCAGTTCGTCTGCTTTGGCTGGCTGATTTTCCGCGCGGAATCCATGTCGCAGATTGTTGAGATGAGCGCCGGACTGATGAATGTCGGTAACATCATGCCTGCAGTTCGCGATCTCGCTCGCGTCGCCATGCTCGTCTCCCCACTGATCGTGGTTGACCTCATGCAATACCGGGTCGATGACGAGCTCTGGGTATTCCGTCATCGCGCGCCGGTCAGGGGGCTGCTGTACGCAATGTTGATTCTGGGAATCCTCATCTTCGGTAACTTCTCAGCGAATGAATTCATCTACTTCCAATTCTAGAATCCCGTACGGCGCAGTGTGGGCCGTCGTGTTTCTGATCGTTATCGAGCTGCTCGCAAGAATGGCCGGGACCGATGTTGCGACGGCTTTTGACCAGTCGTTTCACTTCACACGAGCGCCTGACTACACGCTGATCAACGCGGCGATCGAATTCAAACCGGCACCGGAGATACTGGTACTCGGGTCGTCTCGCGCTCGTGACGGTATCGTAATGCCCAGTCTCAGCGAGGGAGCGAGCCGCATCTCCGGTCAGGAGTTGAAGGCGGCGAGCTACGCCGCCGCCGGATGCGACGCTGCGTGCATGCGTGCCCTGGTCGAACGTCTCGTAGCTGAAGACCACGTGCCGAAGCTTGTCGTTCTCGGCGTGACTGTCCGGTGTATCAAGCGCGTCGATACCCCCGCGACCGTCAGCACGAACCGCCTGCTGCTCGCGAATTTCGCGACACTGCGCTCTGAAATCGACTTCAACGGGCCCCTCAGCGAGCCCGACCTCACGACGGTCATGGGCAACGCGCTCCCGTTTCGAATCTCGCAGCTTCGGCATTCCATTCAATACCGGGTCCTTCGACTGGATCCGACACTCAGGCGGCCCTTCGCCACGCAGAACTCCGCCACCGGCGGCTACGCATACATCCAGCTCGATGGTGAGTTGAACGGGCAGGAGAGGCTCTCAGAAAAGCGTTCGGCGCTGGGCAGGACCGAGCGGTACGTGGCACGCCTCTATCCCGAGGGTCAGGAGCACATCTCCGAAGCGCAGGTTCGGAATCTCGACGCCGTGCTGGAGCAGTTGCACGCCCTGCGGGTGCCGGTCGTGATGGTTGAGATGCCGAACAGTGAGATGATCGCAGGAGTCTACCCGGAAGGACTTGAGGCGAGGGCCCGCGAGATCTTCGCCGAGCTCGCCGAGGGGCGCGCACAGTGGCACCCACGCACCCCGGGGCAATACTACGGCGCCGACCTTTTTCACGACCAGTCACACCTGAACAGAGATGGCGCCGAGGCGTTCACGAGCGAGGTGCTGGGCTATGCCCGACCGCAGATCTGCGCGACCTTCGGCTGCCCGCCGGGCGAGCAGGAGTAAGCCCCGGGAGAGGATTCGCAGGACCGCTCGCTGCCGACCGATGTGGCCGGCAGGATTGGGAACGCTGTCGCGCTTCGCCTGACCCGTGCGCTCGCGGGTGGCGCTCTCGTCGGCGAGGCTGTGCTGCGTTCCGAGAGGCACGAGGCCAACGCCACCACACCCAAAGGTGTCGCACATCGATACCTCGTCGTTTAGTGTTGGCGCTGTGACCATGCATCGCGAAACACGGGCAAACAGGGCGGCTGCCACAACCGAGCAGCGCCATATGGCGTGGCGCCGCTCGTCGCTCGCGCTCTTTGTGCTGGTTCCCGGGGCCGCGCTGGTACTTGCGCTTCTCCTGGCGCTCGCCAGCGATATCAGCCTGTCGTGGCTCACCGGCCCCGAGGCGGGGCCTCTCGACTTCGCCGTCGACGCCCTCGGCGAAATCCTGGTCGCCGTGCTCGGCATCACGCTCACTGTCGTCGCCATCGTCGTTCAGCTGGCGTCGCAGCGTTATTCAGCGAAAGTCGTCGACCTCTTCATGCGAGACGGCGTCAACATCGGTGTGTTCAGCTTCATGGTGGCAGTCTGCGTGTACGTCGTCGTCCTGCCGGCGATGGGCGGAACCGGCGGCGTTCCTGTGGCCGCTGCGGTCGCTGCCATCGCACTGGCCGTTGTCGACCTCGCGGTCCTGCTCCCGTACTTCGCATACGTCTTCGAGTTTCTGCAGCCGGATGGGATTGTCGCTCGCATTGAGCGGGACGCGAGGCGCTCGTGCCGGGCGTCCCTCCATGCTGCTGGAGGCGCGGCCCTGGAGGCGTCCGTCGCCGGCACCGCGGAGTCCGTCGAGCGAATCGCCGACAACTGCGTCGTCGCCTGCGGGCAGTCCGACCGAAACCTGGCCCTGCTCGGCGTTCGGGCTCTGGAGCGAATTACGACCGGGTATGCAGATATGAAGTCGCAGCTACCGGCGAAGTGGTTTGCGGTTCCGTCTGCGTATCTGCCGTCCCTCTCAGAGGAGTTTCTCGACAGCGTCCGCGCAGACGGAACCTGGGTCGAAGCGAAGGTCATGCTCGAGTACGAGCACGTATTGCGCCGCGCATCCGGCACAATGAACGAGCTCGCGACGCAAATCGCCACATCGACGCGACATATCGGCGAGCGGGCGTTGAGCAACGGGGACGACGCAACCGTCGAGCTGGTGATTCGCTTCTTCAACACATTCATTCGCAGCGGCATGACCGCGAGGAACGTGCGCGTCGTCTACAATGTGCTCGCCCAGTACCGCGCGTTCGCCGAAGGCCTGGTCGGGCCGCGCTTCGACATGGCACGTCGCATCGCGGATCATCTTGTCTACTATGGGCGCCTTGCGAACGGTGCCGGTCTACCCTTCGTGACGGTCACAGCGGCGCACGACCTGCGCCAGCTGTGCGAGCTTGCGTTCGCCGAAGACCCGCAGGTTGTCGGACGCCTCGTGGACGCGTTTCTCACGCTGGATGAGCCGCCGGACGGCGATTCACAGGAGGCGGCGCTGATGGGTGTGCGAAAGGCGCAGTCGATTCTGGGCGCGGCGCTGCTGGCGGCGGGCGCCGACGAGCTGGTCGAACGAATTCGCAAAGACCTGTCCGACGAGTCCCCTCGGCGCCTGCTACGGATCCGACGGGAGATCCTGTCAGTGACCAACGAGACCTTCTGGGAGATCACCGACCGGGGCTTCAACTTTGACTACGTGGACCCGGTCCGCCGTCCCTGGATCGAAGCCTTTTTTGCGCCCATCGTTGATACGCCGCCCACCAACACAGAGATGCATCCGGCGGTTCGCTGATCCACGGCCACGGCGTGCCCGGCGCGCGAACACCTAGAAGGATAGGGAGGCGCCCAGCTCCGGATACCAGACAATGCAGCCTGAGGTGGTGTCTTGGCAGCCGACATCGAGAATGCGCTCGACTCGGAAGCCGCCGCGCAGGTTGAAGCCGTTCTGCGCGTATTGCATCCCTCCGCGGGCCCCAACGCTGTGCTGGTAGTAGAGCTGGTCGTCCGGCGCGAAGTAGCGATTGTAGAACGCACCGACGTACGGCCTGGCGTTACCGTTGAGCGGCAGGGTGTAGGTCAGTCCCGGAGCCAGGCCGAAGATCTTACGGTCCGTCGTAATCCACAGCGACGCATCCAAACCGAGGTCCAGGCCCGGAACGATGAGGTAGCCGGCGCCGACAGTGAGCTGAAAACCGGGTCGCGAGCCCACCATGACCAGGCCGGCGTTGCCTGAGATGCGCCACCGGTCTTGAGAAGCGACCGGCTTGTCGGACCCGGTGGCCGCCGACAATTCGGAGGCCGCCGGCATCGGCTGCGCGTTCGACTGCCCGTTGGACGTAGGGGTGGGCGCGGATGTCTGCGGCGCATCTGTTACCGGATCCTTCGCATCCGCGGCGCCCGCGAAGACCCCCACCGAGAGCATACAAAAAGTGAGGATACCGACCGCGTAGCCGCACGCAGTCGCTCTCAGCCGGTGGCTGCGACGCCGCTCAGTAGATCGGCGCAAGCTCTTCTTCGTCGAGTCGGTCGCGCTCGTCGCGCATCTCCTGGCGCTCTTCCCGGGTCAGGGTCGACTTGCCCAGCATGAAGCCGACTTCGAGGCCGGCGTAGAACGCGATGGTCTTGAATCCGGCCTCGATACCGATCGAGACGCGATCCGCGATCAGGTATCGCAGACCCATCGACAGAACCAGCGAGGGCAGAACGTTGGGGATATCCTCCTTTTCTGCCTCGAATCCTGGGATGGGATTGCCGTCAGAGTCGATCCCGATCGCCAGGGGGTCCCCGTCGGAGTCGAAGCAGGCTCCACCGTCTTCAAAGACGGACAGATCGTCCGGCCCGTTCAGGCACGCCGGATTCACGTCGTACTTCAGGAATTCGTTGACGCTGATGCCAATTCCGATGCCGCCGCCGCCGTACATCTGCAATCGACCATCGGGAGTGAGCGACGCGATGCCGTTCGCTTCGAGGGTAATCTGGTGAGCCCGCAGATCGTTGATCGACCAGTCCGTCGATGCGGCAGGGTCGTCATCTTCGAGCCACCATCCGTCACGCGTCCTGTAGTCCGCGTAGTCATAGCCGACCACCAGATCGACCTGACCCTTGAAGCGCAGCACGAGCTCGCCGCCCAACGCAAAGCGGGCGCCGTCGCTCCAATGTCCCTCATAGAGGTCGAAGAAGGGTGCCAGCGCGAAACTGGGCGTGTTGATGAGACTGAAGCGAAAGTTCGCGCCGAAGCCGATCTGCCCGGGCTCTTCATCATCCGCATCCATCGCCGCCGGGTCGTCGCCGAGCTCGGCGGCCAATCGCTCAATCTCGTCGGCTTCACGCTGCAGACGCTCTGCTTCGCTCTCCAGGGAATCGGCCTCCTGCTGGGTTTCCTCGGCCTCGTCCTGCAGCTCTTCGGCCTGTTCGCGGGCCGCGTCTTCAGCCTCCTGCTGGGCTTCTTCGGCCTCTTCGAGCTGCTCCTGCGCTTCTTCCAACTCTTCGAGTGCACCTTCGCGCAGCTCTTCGGCCTCTTCGATGGCGTCCGAAGCGCCCGACTGGGCCCACGCCGGCGCCGCCAGGGCAAGCGCCGCAGCGACGAGAACATACAGTGTCAACTTCCCATTCATGCGCGATTCCTCCGCAGCACAGCGGACACCCGGCCCGCACCCGTGTATAGTGATTGGGTGCACTATACCGACAAAGCCCGGCGATTCCACCCACTCTATTCTCGGCTGCTGCCATGACTCGGCAGCCCACCGGCGCCCGCGGAGCGGGGCTTCTGAGCGGCGGCCGAATTGAGGCCGCGATGGCAGAGCTGCAGCCACGCAGGCTGCCACGTGCCGATAAGAAGCGGGCCGCGGTCGCCGCCATATTCCGTGAGCGCCCGGATTCAGCGACTGAGCTCCTCTTTATTCGTCGCGCTGAGAGCCGCAACGATCGGTGGTCCGGTCACATGGCCTTCCCCGGCGGCCGTGTTGAGGTGGAAGATCCGAGCGCGAGCGCCGCCGCCGTGCGCGAAACGCGCGAAGAGGTCGGGTTCGACCTCGATACGCATGGCACCTACGCAGGCCGCCTCTCGGACGTCGCGGCCATCGCGCGCGGGAAGGTGATTCCGATGACGATCACCCCCTATGTGTGGACCACGGATGCGGACCCGGTCTTCCAGCCGAATTACGAAGTCGCCGAGGTGCTGTGGGTGCCCATGAGCTTCCTGCTCGATCCCGCGAACCGGGGCACCATGAAGTATGGGCGCGGTGTCGCGGCCATTCGACTGCCCTGTTACCGCTATGAAGGGCGCAGGATCTGGGGACTGACCCTGAAGATGCTCGATGAGCTGCTTCCATTGCTTCGTTAGCTCGGGAAGCGCCGGGAGACGTCGCATCGCGGCATGACACGACGCGCCGGGTCCGACAACGGCGCTCCGAAGGACATCAGGAGCACAACACCCGTTGCGCCGTACCTTCGACGGCGTGTAGACGGCGCGACGCACGGGTCGGGTTGACACTTCGCGGTCCCGCTCGCGGCGCCGCCTGACCTCAGCAGCAGCGCAATACGCGTTGTTCCTCTGCCAACCGTTCCACTGAGTTATTGTGAAGAACCTCCTCTGTATATTCGCCGGTCTCGTGATGGGAACGGTGGCTCTGAGCGGCTGCAGCGACGACGCTCGTCCGAACGAAGACGCCGGAGATAGCGACGCCGGTGCGGACACCGCCTCATACCCGGACCCCTTCACAGAGCTGGCGATGGACGCCGTGCGAATCAGCAGTACCGGCAGCGACGGCGACTTTCAGACGACGTCCACCGAGCTGGATCTCGGTGACGGGCCGTTCGCGTCGGTCACAATGACCATGACCCTCGGCACCACCTGCTACCCCTTTCAGCAATGGGCGGATGATCCGCCGCCCGAAGGCCACAACTGGCCACCAAAGTGTGACGCGTTCGACCGCAACTTCGACATCTGGCTCGCACCCCCTGAAGGCAGCGAAGAGCCGAGGCTGGTTCTCATGCGTGCGATCACACCCTTCGGCGGGCCGATGGAGCATCAATTCGACGTCACTGACATTTTCAACGCCCGCCCCGGCTCGCACGAGCTCTTCGCGCACATCAGCACCTGGCCTGACGGAAGCGGCCGGGTGTCCGGCTCAGACGGTGGCTGGTTCGTGACGGTTCGCTTCGACGTCGAGCCCGGTCCGGCGCCTCGCAACGTGCTCGCGGTCATGCCCCTCGAAAACCGCTACCTCGGCCCCGGCACCTTCCCCGAGACGCGCAATTTCAGCTTGCCCGAGGGAACCACATCTGGTCGCGTCGAATACTACGTCTCAGGCCACGGCGGCGGCAACGACCGCTCATCCGCATGCATCGGCCCCGCCGAGGAGTTCTGCCGCCGCCGTCACATCGTCTACGTCGACGACGAGGAATACCCCCTCGAAGCGTGGCGCGAAGACTGTGGGGACTGGTGCACTCTGGTCACAGACCCGACCTTCGGCATCGAGCACTGCCTCGAGAACCCAACCGGTGACGTGCGTAGCGTAAACGCGCCCCGAGCAAACTGGTGCCCGGGTACGCTCACCGAAGCGTATGTGTTCGAGCCGGAGTCTCTGGGAGCACCCGGCGAGCACCTGTTTGCGTACGAGATTGCAGACATCGAGGAGGGCGGCGGCTGGTCGGTCGACGCGATTGTGTACGCCTACGGCGACTGAGCCCCGGGCCTGGGCGCGAGCCGGCGCCTACTCACAGACCGCGTTTCCGGACACGCAGACCTCAACCGTGCTGCCACGGCGAAACACCGTCGAGTAGTAGGGCGGTGACGTCGAGTACGCGAAGCTCACGGTGTAGCCTGCGCCGTCGGGCGCGAAGACGGCGGCCTGTCCTACGATTGGGATGCTGCGGCCACCGCGGTACGCCATCGCAGCGACATCGGCGCGCCATTCAGCGCCGTCGGACACCCACGTACGACCTCCTGAGTACGATACCCCGGAATCGACCACGGTGCCGTCGTCGTCCCTTCGTTCGTAGCGAGAGAACACACCGGTGCCGACAACACGGCGAGTCGTCACCGAGCCCGGGGATGCCATGAGGTCAAAGGTGGTGGAGACGCCGTCGTCGGTCTGCTCCGCGGTGCTTGCGCCGCCGTCGATCGCGAGATCTCCCAGGCGGAAGTCGTCGAATGTGTAGTCAATCGCTGAGGCCGCGCTGCCGGTAGAGAGCGTGACGCTACAGTGTCCGGTCAGGGGGAGGTTGTCCCAGGTGCACGTTTCGAAGTTGACCCGCAACGTATCGTCGCCCGCGCTCATCTGCGCGCATGGCAGCTCGGTGGTGATTCGATCCTGCACCTCATCCAGACTTCCGCTGCCGGCGACCAGCAGCATCAGCTCTCCGATGGCGGCCTCTGCGGCGTTACTGGTGATGACCTCGCTGACGACTGTCGCTCCCTCTTCGATCGTGAGTGCGGGGTCATCTGAGCACGCGCTCAGCATGACGGATGCGGGCAGGCAGGCACACAGGGCGGCGCGCGCGATGGCTGACGGGCGGGGCCATCGGCCCACGGTATCGGATTTCACGGAAGTGACCATGGCACTTTGAAGCAGGTGGTGAAGGGTTTGCGCGTACCTGCGTCCAAGGTGGATGTCAGCAGCCTCAACGCCGGTCTCGTTGCTTCGACGAGCGGACGCTTCTTCGAGCTCGGGCCGCGCATCGACACTGTCGGCGCGTTGACCGTTACGGCCGTGGCGGTGTACGCGGCGAAGCTGAAGCCAGGGCAACAATCTCTGTTCCTCACGCCGTCTGTGGCGACGTCATCAAGGAAGACACCATGCACAAGACTCAATTCGCGGGCGCCTGCCTGCTCTTTGGCGGCGCACTGCTCACAGCCTGCGGTGGCGGCTCCTCAACCACCCGCGAGACGCCGGCCGAGGTGCCCGAGGTGATGGTCAGCGCAGTGGAAGCAGACCTCACCGCACGGGACGTGCACGACCAGAGCACAGGCATCACCGTGTCCGCGCTCGAGATCACCGGGTGGACGACGATCAGTGGTCGCCTCGACGGCGGCGACACCGCCGGCCCCGAGGGGCACCTGTCTGACCACTACGTGTTCGAGGCAGCTCCGGGTGCGGCCTACGCAGTTCGGCTGCAGTCGGAGGAGTTCGACACATTCCTGGTGGTATCGCCTTCGACGCAGGATGCGGTGGTCAACGACGACGTCTCCGGGACGGACCTGAACAGCGGCCTGACCATCGAGCCGCGGCTTGGCGGGGAGTGCGTGGTTGTCGTCTCAGGTTACGACACTGCCTCTATGGGCAAGTACGATCTGCGTATCGAACCGGTACGCTTCGGAGCCAGGGCAGCGCGCGCGACGGGTGCCCGATACAGCGAGGCGCTCGAGGTCACGGACCCGGTCCTCGCATCGGGTCGCCGTGTCGATCGCTTCGCTGTGGAGGTTGCCGAAGGCGAGGACTTTGAAGTCGGCGTAGAGTCGATGGATTTCGACACTACGGTCGAGGCGGTCAGCCCCGAAGGACACGTCTTCTACAACGACGACGCCCCGGGACGCGGGACCAACAGCACCGTGCAGATAATGAACGCCACCGGCGGCGTGTGGCACGTGAACGTGTCGTCATTCAGCGCAGCTGCGACCGGCGCCTACCAGTTGGCAGTCGGCGCTTCGCCAGCCACGTCAGAACCGAAGCAGGTGACGGGTCTCGCCGTCGGACAGCCTGCGCAGGGCCACCTCGCGCCGGGCGACGCCACGCTGAACAGCGGGGAGTTCGTCGACACCTACTCTTTTCAGGGCAGCGCCGGCCAGCAGATCCGAATTCGTCTCGAATCCAGCGACTTTGACCCCTACGTGATGCTGCGGGGAAACAACGTCACGCAGGACAATGACGACGCAGCCGACGGCAGCCTGAACAGTGAGATCAGGTACACCCTGCCAACCGACGGGCAGTACAACGTCAGCGTCACAAGCTACCAGGCGGGCGAAACAGGCAGCTACACCCTCCTGCTGGACTCTGTCGGTCAGCACGCGACGTCGGTTCATATGCTCTCAAACGGCGCCCAGGTACGCAGCAACTTCGAGGCCGCTGATCCGCGGCGAATGAACGGTCAGACCTATGAGAGCTATCAGTTCCAGGGAACCCCCGGCACCCAGGTGACCGTCGAGATGTCATCGACGTCGGTCGACACCTGGCTGTCGCTGCGAGGGCCCGACGGCGGCGGCGATGAGAATGACGACATCGCATCGGGCAACACAAACAGCCGCATCGTGTTCCCGATTACGCGGGCAGGTACCTACGAGATTGTCGCGTCCACCTACGGCCGCGACGATTTCGGTGAGTACACGATCTCGCTGAACGTGACACAGGGTGGCGGATTGCCGACTTCCATCGCGAACACCGCGCCCATCGCGACCGGCGGAACGTCGATCGCGGTCGGGCAGTCCTCGGGCGGCAGACTGCAGCAGGGCGATACGACGCTCCAGTCCGGCGAGTTCGTGGACGCATGGACGCTCTCTACCGTCGCCGGGCAGGAAGTTACGCTGGCGGCGACGTCGACAGAGTTTGACACCTGGCTCGAGGTGCGCGGCCCGAACGACTTCTCTGCGAGCAACGACGACGGCATTCCGGGAACCACAAATGCGCGGCTCAGCTTCGTCGCCGCTACCGGCGGTGACTACACTGTGGCCGTCACCTCGTACGAGCCGGGCATGACCGGGGCCTACGTGCTCGCGGCGACCGCCGGCCTCGAGGGACCGATGCAGGCGCCGACCGGCTCGCAGGTATCAGCCGCCGGTGGACGAATCTTCGCTATCGTCGCGGGCATTACGGACTATGCCGACCAGCCCGACCTCGCATACTGCGCCGAGGACGCGACCAAACTTCGCGAGTCCCTGCGCGGTACCGGGTTGCTGGCAGAACAGAGCGTCACCCTGATCAACTCGCAGGCCACCCGGGCGAACCTCCAGGCGGCGTTCTCGCAGGTTGGCCAGGTCATCGGGCCCAATGATGTGTTCATCTTCTTCTATTCGGGCCACGGCGGTCGCCTTGATTCCGGCGACGCCAACGAGCCGGACGGCCGCGACGAGACCCTCTACCTCTACGACGGCCACGTTACGGACGACGAGGTGCGGGCCTGGTTCGATGGAATTGGCGCTCGGGTTGAGGTGATCGCGCTCGATTCCTGCTTCTCAGGCGGCTTTGCGCGGGACGTTGTCAGCGCTTCGAACCGTGTCGGAATCTTCTCTTCAGAAGAAGACGTTGTTTCGTCCGTGGCGTCGCGCTTCCAGGCCGGCGGCTACATGGCGCACTTCCTGCGCACCGGCTTCGACGGCGTCGCTGATAGCGAGCCGAGCGACGGCACGATCACCGTCGGCGAGATGACGCAGCACCTGCGCCGCCAGTGGGCGCAGCACATGCAGAATGAACACGTCGAGACGGACGACAACGAGATGACCTACCAGAACCTGGTCATTGAGCGCGTCGCCAAGGTGTCAGAGCCCCTGACCTGGCGTCCGTCCGGTCAGTAGCTGACCCTCGGCCGAGCCGGCGGCACTCGCCGCTAGCCCCCGCCCTGGGAGGCTGCGCCGTTCTCTTCTGCCCAGACATGAATCGCACGCAGGAACGCGGGTCCATACTTTCGCAGCTTGTACGCACCGACACCCGACACCTGCATCAGGGCCTCTTCGTCCAGTGGGAGGGAGTCCGCCATCTCGTGAAGGCTGGCGTCGCTGAAGACAACATAGGGCGGTACACCACGCTTGCCGGCCAGGGTGTGACGAACCACACGCAGCGCCTCAAACAGGCCCGGTCGCGTAGACGAGGTTGCGCGATCTGACACGCTGCTCCGGCGCGCGCGGCGCTCTGTCTTCGCATGTTTGGTCTTCGCAAGTTCAACGCGAACGTCACCCGAGAGCAGATCCTTTGCGAGCGGCGTGAGTTGAAGGGTCGAGTATCGTCCGATGTCCCGTTCAAGATACCCACGGTGCACCAGCTGATTGGCTATGGACTCCCACTCCGCGCGTGGCACATCGAGCCCTATGCCCCACGTCGAGAGTTGTTCGTGGCCGTGTCGGCGTGTCATGTCAGTGTGTGCTCCCCGCAGCACATCGATAATATGTTTGCCGCCGAATCGCTGGTCAACGCGATACACACACGAAAGGAACTTGCGCGCGTCGTCGGTCGCGTCGCGAAGCTCCGGCGGGTTTAAGCATACGTCGCAGTTTCCACACTGCGCCGGTGACTGCTCCCCAAAATAGCCCAACAGCGCCTGGCGACGGCAGGTGACAGCTGTAGCGAGGTCGATCATGGCACGTAGTCGAGCCCCCTCGATGCGCTTCTGCTCTTCGCTGTCAGATTGCGAAATCAGAAATCGTGCCGTCTGGACGTCCTGCCATCCAAACAGCGTAAGCGCCTCCGAGGGCAGCCCGTCCCGCCCGGCACGTCCGGTCTCCTGGTAGTAGCCCTCGATGTTTTTGGGCACGTCGTAGTGGACAACGAAGCGCACATTCGATTTGTCGATGCCCATGCCAAAGGCGACAGTCGCGACAACAATACGGACCCGATCGTTGATGAAGTCCTCCTGCACCTGAGCCCGCACTTCGCTGTCGAGACCCGCGTGATATGCAGCCGCGCTGAAGCCGGCACCTCGTAGCGCCTCCGCGACCGCTGTGACCCGCTTGCGGCTCAGCGCGTACACGATCCCCGCATCGTCGCGATGCCGCGCCAGGAAGGCTTCGAGCTGCTTCTTCGGGTTCTTTTTCTCCTTGATCGTGTACTGGATGTTTGGCCGGTCGAAACTCGATATGAAGGTGTCCGCATCGGCGAGCTTCAACACCCGCTGGATGTCCGCGCGGGTAGGGCGATCCGCCGTCGCCGTAAGCGCGATCAGAGGTACGCCGGGGAAGCGATCACGCAACATGCTCAGCTGCGCATACTCGGGCCTGAAGTCGTGGCCCCACTGCGAGACACAATGTGCTTCGTCGATGGCGAAGAGAGCAAGGTTGTTTGGATCAATGCGCTGGAGAAAGTCCTCGCTGACCATTCGCTCCGGCGAAACGTAGAGCAGGTCGAGCTGTCCATCGCGGAATCGATGCAGGACTTCGTCCTTCGCGGCAGGCTCCAGCGAAGAATTGTAGAACTCCGCGTCAACGCCCCACTCCTTGAGAGCGTCGACCTGATCTTTCATCAGCGAGATCAGAGGGCTGACGACGATCGCTGTACCCGGACGACAGAGCGCCGGCACCTGGTAGCACAGGCTCTTGCCTCCGCCTGTGGGCATCAGGACAAAGGCGTCCCGTCCCGACACCACGGTCTCAACGACCTCCCGCTGTGCGCCGCGAAAATCTCGAAAACCGAACACTTCGGTGAGGATTCGTTCAGGCGTGCTGTGCGTGCTCATTCGATTCATCATGCGAGGGACGGTCGTAGTGCCGTGACGAAAGTTGCCCGTCAACGGCAGCGGGAGGCCTTGTAGCCGATTGCCCGGGTGCCTGCCGCGGCGTAGACTGCGTGAATGGAAGTCATCGTGACCCACAGCAACGCTGACTGCGACGCCTTTGCGTCGCTTGTCGGCGCGTCCCTGCTCTACCCCGAAGCGACCATCGTGCTCGGCCGACGAGTGTCTCCGCGCGTCCGGGACTTTCTGGCCCTGCACCGGGAACACTTCGAGCACATGCGCTACGATGAACTGGACGCGGACGCTGTGCAGCGCGTGATTGTTGTGGACGTGCGCCGCGCCGGCCGCCTCGCTGACTTTCCGGCCCTGGTCGCCCGTATGCAGAGCGACGACGGGCCGGTGGTGCACATCTACGATCACCATGCCCCGGCGGCGGACGACCTGGATGGCGAGCTGGTGGTGGTTGAACGGGTTGGCGCGACCGCGACGATTCTGGTCGAAGAGATGCAACGGCGCGCGCTCACTCCGGACCCGGTCGAGTGCACACTCTTCATGCTTGCGATCTACGTCGATACCGGGTCACTCACCTACGACACGACGACACCGCGAGATGCCGCGGCGGTGGGCTGGCTGCTCTCGAGAGGAGCCAGCCTGGCGATGGTCGACCGCTACCTGCGGCTCGCGCTCAGCGATGAACAACAGTCGGTACTGACGCGCCTGCTCGCCTCGCTGCAGCCGCGAAAAGTGGGCGCTACGACCGTCGCCGTAGGCGGGGTAAACCTTGAGCGCGACGTAAACGGGTTGGCTCTGATCGCCACACATGTG
>JAUICO010000215.1 GCA_030427825.1 bacterium
TGCTGAAGTGGCGTGCAACCACGCCGGCGGTACCCTTGTCCGTGTGGATGACAACGCCGTCTGGAGTGCCGTCGCGGCGGAGTATCCGGACTGGGCGCACGAAGAGGTGGCATCGGCAGCTGCGCTCGGCGCCGGCACTTTTGTTTGCTTTCACGACCACAGCGCAGACTACGCGGCGCACCTGCAGAACACGCCTGAGGGCACGACGCCGATGCGCGACGCGGTCACCTTTCCTGAAGGTCCGTTGCGGGCGGGTGCGCCGCGGCCTGACTCCTCCGGCAACGCGTTCTGCCTGAGCTGCCATCACGACGCCGGCCTCGGTGGGCTCGGCCTGGACGCGCTCACCTTCGACCCGAACCTCGTGCACGAGCACGACCCGAGGCGACAGCCTCTGCAACCGCTGCGTCGTGTGTTCGGCAACATCCCCGCCGGCTGGATTCCCGCAGGCGAAGGGCCCGGCAGCCCGGCCGAAGCATTCGTAGCGCCCCCCGAAGGCGCGTTGATTGACCCGTGGATGCTGCCCGGAATGCCGGGCAACTGATCCGGGACCGGACAATGCAGATTCACCCGCGCAATGCGCAAGCGACATCACCTGACTACCGCGAGCTTTCGATGAAACAATATCTCTCATTCGCCATTCTCACCGTGCATATCGGGTGCCTCAGCCTCTTCGTGGGCTGTGATGGCGGGGACGACGGCCGTCTCGGGATCGACGCGGAATCAGACGCCGACGCGTCACTGACGGACACGGATACGTCGCGCGATGTGGACGGTGGAGACGACCCCGACGCGGCGCCGGCAGAGTGGCCCTTCGAGGGGCCGGTTCCGGTAGAGTACAACACACATCCGGAGCCCCCTGCCATCCTTCGGGATGTCGCGATGGTTGACGATGACAATGAGTGGACGGCGCCTTTCATACCGGGTCTGCGCACGACGCAGGACGGGCGCGTCGGCCTGCGCGTACAGGGTGGGCCCTCAACCTTTTCCTTCTATCTGCTGGCTCCTGAGAGCCTGGACGGGCCGATTGTGACCGGTGAACCCGGTGTCACGCTTCTCGCAGATCCGGACCCGGTGCTTGTGGAGTGGCCGCAGGCCGCAGATCCGAATCACTACCAGATCGGGCACCACACGCTCTGCGACCCCACCGCAGAGTTTGCCGTCGAAGGCGAGCAGACCAATCCCTACGCCTGCGGCCCGGAGCTGGCGCATGATTGCTACGATTTCACGATCATCAGCTCGCTCGCCGAGGACTTCGGAAGGACGAAGATGTGGGGGACCCCGGTTCGCGTCGAAGTGTCTGCACCGAAGACCGCAGATGCCGCTATCGAGTCGGTACAGCTCGGTGAGTCCGTGCCGGGTGCGACGATCGAGAGCGCGCTGGACTGGGCCGAGAGCGCGGTGACCATCGATGGCCGGCTGCTGTCCGGGCGATGGGGCGGCTTTATTCGCGACTGGACACACCCGCAGACCGGAGAGGTGTACACGCGTCAATATGACCTCGGCTATTCGGTCCTGCCGCCGGAATCGGAACCCTGCGACGTGACCGGCTGGACGGACTTTCACCCGATCAGCCATGCGCCATATGATCCGAACCTGCAGGGGAGATACGGAGTGGCGGCGTACCCCTTTCGCGACTCAGAGGGTCAGATCATCGCCGATGGCGAGGACATGGGCGGCAGCTACCCGTGGATGGACCGGGAGGGCGCCAACGTATTCATGACCGGTATCCCCGGTAGCCTCGATGAGCAGCCGGAAGATGACTTTCCCCGAGAATGTGTGGTCGAGGGGTGCGAGTCCTTCGAGTACCCGTACGACTACGATCGCGGATTCATGATCGCGGGCCTGTGGACCCACGGTCGGCTTGTGCATCTGGACGCGCGCATCAACAACATGGACTGGTCCATAGGAACGCGGCCGGACTCCCACATGTGGGTGGACCTGTACCAGACTCGTGACGGCGAGGCGGTGCCGGTGCGCTTTGGGGCCGGGCGCGGACACCCGGGGGACACGCCGCCGCCCGGGCACCCCGGAAACGACAACATTCTGGATTCGCTGCAGAACATGCCGAACTTCGCGCAGGCCGCGCGTACAGTCACCCCGCGTGATGTTGTGTGGGTGATGAGCTCCGGTGTGGCGACAGACGAAGTTGTGTTCGACGACTTCCTGGACCCGCGCGCGTTGATTGTTTCGAGCATGCAGCCGTCGATTACCCAGCTGCGCAATGACAACGGACATACGACGGGGATTCCGATTCACTGGAACGGGCAGCTGCGCGAACTGACCGCGATTCTGCCGCCGGTGAGCAATCTATTGCCGTACGAGCTGGTAGCCGGCGTGCGCGCCGACGTGCACATACAGAACGCGGCGACGTCGACGGCGTTTGAAGTGCCGGCTTATGGTCTCGTTGAGGCGGGGACCGGGCGCACAGAGCCGGTGGCGCTGGGTGGCTTCTACGGCCGCGGCTTCTGGCTCGATGGCACGAACCGCATTCGCTACGCGATTCCCGCGCTCGAGGCTGAGCTCACGGATGTCTGGTACGTCAGCATCTTCGTTGATGTGCGTAGCAGCGAAGGCGCGACCCGCGCGCTGCTCACGTTCCCTGACGGCAGCTCGATCCGCCTGATTGACGATCAGCGCCTGGAGTATCTGGTCGGCGAGACTCCGGTTCACTCTGTCCCCCTCCGGGACGACGACACAGAGTGGGTTCACCTCGCCTGGCGTATCGCCGACGACAGCCGTGAGATCACGCTATACGTCGACGGGTACGCGTTTGATCGATTCGCGTCCGCCGACGGGTTGTTTGGAATCGGGGAAGGCGAGCTGATCGTCGGGCGCGGCGTCGACCTGTCGAACGGCCATCCCGATGTCGGCGT
>JAUICO010000101.1 GCA_030427825.1 bacterium
GGTGGACTCGTCATTGATCTTGATGATGTGATCGCCGGTTTGGAAGCCTGCGCGCCAGGCCGGCGTATCTTCGACCGGTGAGATCACGGTGAGCTTTCCGTCACGGATCGAGATCACGATGCCGACACCGCCGATGGAACCCCGGTTGCTGGCCTGCATGTTCTCATAGAGGTCCGGGTTCAGGAGAACGCTGTGCGGGTCGAGGGTCGAGAGCATGCCGTTGATGGCGGCATATTCGACCGACTGAAGATCGGTCTCTGCGGAGTCGATGTACTCTTCGAGAAAAATGAAGATCTCGCGGAGCTTGAAGGACAGCTCCCAGTGGCTTGTGATCTGGGAGATATCGTAGCTCTGGCTGGTCTCGCCGACGCGCACCTCGACGGTCTGCGGACTGTCTTCGAGGTCACGGTCGAAGAGGGCCACGACTTCGGGGACGGTGCTCTGAACGCGATCGAGAGCGTGCAGGAGCATCTTGTGGGGCTCGATGCGTGCCGGGTCCACGTAGCTCTCAGACATCGAGATCAGCACGCGATTCATGATCGCGAGCTGCGAGAGGTCGTAACCGTCCGGCGTTGCCGGTCCACTTGCGAGCGCCTCGGCGCCGGCGGGATCAAGCAGGAAGCCGCGTTCGCTGAGGCGAATGCTGAGAATGAGTCCGGCGAGCAACGCGACCGCCGCTACGCCATATCGGATCTGTGTGCCGTACTCTCTCATCGGGTGCATTCCTGTGGGCGGGTTGCCAGAGGGCGATTGTAGTGTGCGCGAAGCGCTGAGCAAGGCTCGCGCCACCTTCATGTGACGTCTGGGAGTAACGATTCATTCCCGGAATCGGTCGACTTCACGACCGGACAGGGTCAGACCGGGTTCGGGACGTCGACGAACTCTGCGTCGATCTCGAAGTGCGCCGCGATGGCATCGCCAAGAGCGCGAGGCCCGAAGCGTTCCGTCGCGTGGTGCCCACAGGCGGCGAAGTTGGCGCCGAGCTCGCGGGCGATCCCCTGACTCTGCTCAGAGGCCTCGCCGGTGATAAACAGGTCCGCGCCTGCGTCCACAGCGTCTTCAAAGTAGCGGGGTGCGCCTCCGGAGACGACCGCGATGCGTTGGATGACCTCGGGTCCATCGAGAAACGCCGTCGGTGTCTGCGTGATCGCCGTGAGTTGATCCATCACCTCTTCACGGGGGCGAGCCTCTTCGAACTCACCGAGCCAGCCGATCGGCGGCGAGTCAGCGAAGGCGGTGGTCCGCGTCGCGCCGAGCGCCCGGACTATCTGCGCGTTGTTGCCGTATTCGGGATGTGCGTCGAGGGGCAGGTGATAGCCGAAGAGGGAGATGTCATTGCGGATGAGCGTGCGGATACGGCGTCCGCGATAGCCGGTGATCTCGGGGGGATCTGACTTCCAGAAGAAGCCGTGGTGCACGACGATTGCGTCCGCCTTTCGATCGATCGCTTCCGCGATGAGCGCGTCGTTCGCCGAGACGCCTACCACAATGCGCTCGATCTCGGTGCGTCCCTCGATCTGCAGGCCGTTCGGCGCGTAGTCCGGGTAGTTGCCCGGCTGCAGCAGCTCGTCGAGCCAGGTACGAAGCGAGGCGAGGTAGATACTCATGGAAACAGCTCAGAGGGGGGGGCGGATTCGCTGAGAATCTCAAGCCAGGCACGGAGTTCACTGTCAGGGATCGTCGCGCGGACAGAGACCGCGCGTGCACCCTGCTGGGGTTGTACATCGATGGAGTCAACGACAGCACGCAGGCTGGCGAGGTCGGGGCCGTCGCCGAGCTCGGATTTGAGGTCCTGCAGTGCGACGCCGACGAGCGCTGAAGCGACGTCGGGGCTGCCCTGACTTCCGAGTTGAATCTGCGTCGTAAGCACCACCGGATCTGCGAGCCCGATGGCTCCGGTCAGCCGGGTGATCGCCGCTATCTGTCGCTGCGCGAAGTTGGAGTCCACGAGATTCTGGAGCTGCTCAAGCAGGGCAGGGGTGGGAGCGGCAGAGAAGGCGATAGGGGCGGAGTCTCGTTGTGCCTGCTGTGAGGGCTGACGGCTCAGGGCGAGCGCTGCGGTCAGCGGAGCCTCTGAGCCCACGATCAGGATGTCAGGTTCGATCACAGCGACCACCCAATCCCTCGACGGGTGTCGCCACGCGCTTCGCCCTTCAATCTCGACGCGGCTCAAGGCGCTGCGGGTGAAATTCTGCGAACTCGAGAGCTCAGCATCCAGCTCGTCGAGATCGAAGCTGGAGCGGATAAGCAGCAGTGCATTGCTGTCCGTTAGGTCATCGTCGGTGACCAGTACCTCGGTGGCCCCGACGATGGCGCGCTCTACCGCAGTCTCGGCGGTGGTGGGCCAGAGATCGCCCATCCGCGGGTCGGCGCGCACGCGAACAAGGTCCGCGTAGAGCCACGCGTTCGTTGTGCGGGGAGCCAGCGCTGTGATCGGGCCTTCCCAGGTACTGTTGACCTCATCAGCCGGTGCCGCGCTCCTGGAGCGACAGCCCGGCATCGTGAAGGCGAGCAGCGCGATGAAAGTGGCTGTACGCCCAACGCTGTGCGGTAGCCCGAAGAGCGCTCTCTGCGGTGAATGGTTGGGGGTTGGGTGCAGTTTCGTTCGTTGGCGCATTCCCGACGAACTAGCAGGCGTGCGCCCCGGGTGCCTAGGGAGAACGCAGTCCGGCCTCGCTTTCGGAGCGCGTACAGGCGATAACACCGGCTGAGGCGCGCGGGAGTGATTCCGGAGTGGATGTCAGGGGGAGCAGCAGGGATGCTTGAGGTGCGGTTGCATGGAGCGCTGTGGAAGCAGGCGACGCCGATTCGGCGACACGAGTGGCAGCGTGCCCTCGATGAGCTGAACGAGGACAATGCGCTGTCAGGGGTCGCGATTCGTGATGCAGACGAGGCGTCGATCGAGATCGTCCGCACGCCGGATGACACCTGGCACCTGCGTCTCATGGAAGGTGCCTACTCTGTGGTGGATACGATCGACCTGGATGCTGCCGAGATGCAGCCGCATCTGGACGAATACGCGGCCACGATTCGCAAGATGGTGCACGTTGATCGCGATGCGCCGGTGCGTGGTTTTGAGGCGCTGGATTACGCGAAGCGCGTTGTTCACGACGATGCCGGCACCTGGCTGAGCGAGAAGTTGGCGGGCCGCGTTCGTTCTACGCATGACGACGCGCGGCGCCTGTTTACGCTGCTCTTCCTGCTCATCAGTGAGCTGCCGGAGGAGATGGTGCGGTATCACCGTGTGCACGGCGCTCGCTGAACGGCACGCTTCAGAGAGTGGAACACCGCAAAAACGAAGACAGCGGCGCCGGGAGCGCCGCTGCTTCAAACAGGCGGGTGCCCGTCGTTCAGCTGGCAGCGACCCATGAGACGCAGTAACCGTTCGGGTGCACGGGGCCGGGGACGACTGTGCAGGAACCGCAGGACGATTCACCGGCTGAGGTGAAGAGGTTGCAGTTCGAGCAGGTCTGCTCCGGATTTGCCGTGGCATCGACGTACTGCAGCGAGGTGCGTGTCTGAATCTGCTGCATTGTCAGCCCGTTGGTGTCGGTGCAGCTCAGGCCGGCTTCCTTCTTCGAGCACGCCGTCACGAAGCTGGTGGCAGCGATAGCACCTGCGGCGGTTGCGCCGAGTACGGCAGCTCGGGAAAGGAATTGGCGGCGATCAAGGGTTCCATCGTTCATGGTTTACCTCTGTTGCGGTGGCACCAAACAGCCCTGCTGCAGGCGCCACAGCGATGTAACGGAAACGCTCCGTTGGCGGGTCACCAGAAGACCTGCCGGAGCGGGGGCGACGGTACTCCTCCCAGGTGCGAATGTCGAATGTTTGCTGCGCTGACTTCGGACATTTTCATCCGGAGAGCTTCCGGCGTGTGCTGGGTGGCTCGCCCCCGGCGACGTCTTCACGGGTTCGAGCGCGGATCACAAACGTACTGCGATGGGTCGAAGGTCTCGGCGCCGGTCGTGGCGCTGGGGTCTGTCGCGAAGCGCAGGGTCGCGAGCCCGATGCCCGTTATCAGCACCATCATCGCGACTGTCATTCGAGCTCGATCTCCCTTGAGACGTATTTTCCCGCCGAGAGTGCCGATCGCGATCAGTCCGGGGCTGGTTCCCAACCCGAAGGCCAGGCCGACAATGGCGCCGGCGACCGCGGACCCGGAAGCGACGGCGATGGCGAGCGCGGCAAAGACCAGACCGCAGGGCAGCAGAGCGGTCGACAGTCCGATCGCCAGCGCTCGACCGTGACGGCCGGGCGGGCGCAGGCGGCCCAGCCACGCAGAGGGTTTGTGGGACCATGCGCCGGGCCGTATCCAGCCGGCGATATGGGCGGCGGCGAAGAGGACTGCGATAACGGAGACGACCCAGCCGACGACGCGGGCGCCGCTGAGGACCTGCGAGAAGGAGCCCGCGAAGGCGCAGAGGAGGGCGTAGGTCCACGCCTTGCCGAGAGTATAGATCACGGCTGCGGGCAGGGCGCTGCGCGTGTCTTCACCACCGGTCGCGGCGAGCGCGAAGGTGCCACACATTGCAGCGCAGTGGGGCGTGCCCAGCAGTCCGATCAGCAGCGCTTCAGCGGCGAAGACGAGTGTAGAGGCGTCGAGCATCGGGCAGACAGAACGTGAGAATTGCGCAGGTGTCGTCGGGCGGACATGGCGGGTCTACGTTGAATTCAGTCGTCGTCAACGGCGAAGATCGTGGGCTCAGCGGCCGGGGGGGCGGGTCTTTTCCGGATATTCGTGTCTGTTGATGAAAAAACGCTGAAGTTTTGACGCGAGAAGGTTGCCTTCCATGTCGCTCCAGGGCAATAGCACGGTCGCCGGTTGCGACCCTACCGGGAGGCCTCTGGGAGGCAGACTTTCGTGCATGTGTGCACCACTGCGCGGACCCGGATCTGGGAGCGGTCGCCGGCTCGCTCTGACGTCGATTACGTCGGAAAACCAGTTCCCCTAAGCAATATGTCGGATAGCAATTCGATGGACCCGCGTCCGGACTACGACGACGCAATCGCCCGCTGGTTTCTGATAGCGACAGCTGTCTGGGGCGCCGTCGGCATGCTCGTGGGCGTGATTATCGCCTTGCAGCTTGCTTGGTGGCCCGCGAACACCGGCCTTTCATGGCTGTCATTCGGGCGCCTGCGACCGCTGCATACCAACGCGGTAATCTTCGCGTTCGCCGGCAACGCCATTTTTACCGGTGTATATTATTCGACGCAGCGGCTTTGTCGTCGTCGTATGTACAGCGACACGATGTCGAAAATTCACTTCTACGGCTGGCAGCTGATCATTGTGCTGGCCGCAATCACCCTGCCGTTAGGGCTGACGCAGGGCAAAGAGTATGCGGAGCTGATCTGGCCCATTGACGTCTTGATCGCCGTGGTCTGGCTGGTGTTCGGAGCCAACTTCTTTGGTACCGTTATCAAGCGCAAGACGAACCACCTCTACGTGGCCCTGTGGTTCTACATGGCCACGATCATTACGATCACGGTCCTCCACGTCTTCAACAACCTGGCGATTCCATCGTCCCTTACGCAGTCCTATCCCATCTACTCGGGACTCACGGACGCCCTGGTGCAGTGGTGGTATGGTCACAACGCGGTGGCCTTCTTCCTGACGACGCCCTTCCTCGGCCTGATGTACTACTTCCTGCCCAAGGCGGCAGAGCGTCCGGTCTTCAGCTATCGCCTGTCGATCATCCACTTCTGGTCGCTGATCTTCCTCTACATCTGGGCCGGTCCTCATCACCTGCTCTACTCTGCGCTTCCGGATTGGGCGCAGTCGGTGGGAATGGCCTTCAGCCTGATGCTTATCGCTCCGAGCTGGGGCGGCATGCTGAACGGTCTGCTCACCCTGCGCGGCGCGTGGGACCGTGTCCGCACGGATCCGATTCTCAAGATGTTCGTCGTCGGGATCACCTTCTACGGTATGTCGACATTCGAAGGTCCGATGATGTCGATACGCGCGGTGAACTCGCTGTCGCACTTCACGGACTGGACCATTGCGCACGTGCACTCCGGCGCTCTCGGCTGGGTTGGCATGACGACCTTCGCGATGATGTACTACCTGGTGCCGCGTTTGTGGGACCGGCCGCTCTTCTCGCAGAAGGCCGCAGAGACGCACTTCTGGATGGCGACGATCGGGTTGCTTCTCTACGTCGTCGCGCTGTGGACAGCCGGCATTACGCAGGGACTCATGTGGCGCGGTGTGAATCCGGACGGGAGCCTCGCCTACGACTTCATGGCGACCGTCGTCCGCCTGATTCCCTTCTATTGGATTCGTGTTCTGGGCGGAGCGCTCTACCTGGGCGGTACCCTGGTAATGATCTGGAACTTCGTGAAGACCGCTACCTCGACGGCGCCGCCCCTTTCGGCCGGCAGCGAGGAAGCTCTCGCATGAAGAACATAGATTTGCTGACAGCGCGCACGAACATTGAACGCACAATCACGGGCTTGAAATGAGCGAGAACCAGGAAAGCTTTCACTCGCGGGTAATTGAACGTCGCGCGGGACTGATGGCGGTGCTGACGACAATCTGCATTCTGATCGGTGGCATCGTCGAGATCATCCCCATGTACACTGTCGGCGCCGCGCACATCGTGGAGACGCCGCCGTACACGCCGCTGCAAGTCGCCGGTCGCGACATCTACGTGCGCGAAGGCTGCTACAACTGCCACTCGCAGATGGTGCGACCGATGCGCTCAGATGTGCTTCGCTACGGCGGCCAGTGGTCGCGTGCCGCAGAATACCAGCATGACCGCCCCTTTCAGCTTGGCAGCCGCCGTTTGGGGCCGGACCTGGCGCGGGTCGGCGGACGTTGGTCGAACTCCTGGCATTATCGCCACATGGAGGACCCGCGCGCGATGACACCCGACTCGATTATGCCCGCGTACGCATGGTTGCTACGCCGTAAGATCAGGCCGAACGCCGTGAAGGCATCACTTCGCGCACTACGAACCGCCGGCGAACCCTATGATGACGGCACGATCAACAACTCTGCGATGCTCCTTGAGGCCGAAGGCCAGATGATTGTGGACGACCTCGCCGGGTCGGGCATCACAACAACATGGGACACAGAGGTTGTCGCACTGATCGCATACCTGCAGCGACTGGGCACCGACATAGGAGCGATCACCGCTGCAGAAGAGCGGGAGGCCGCGAATGAATGAGATTACGCGCGCCGCAGCAGCGCTCGCTGAGGGCGGGGTGCTGTTGGGTATCATGACGACCGTCTTCATGACCTTCTTCGTCGGCGTGGTGCTTCGCCTGTGGGGGCGCTCCTCTGACGAATATGACGAAGCTGCAGCCCTCGCGTTGCACGACGACTGAGCCCGCAGGGCTGCTCTGCGAGGGGCGCCGGCGAATCGACTTACACGGAATCAGCAAAAGCAGAGGAACCAGCACAATGGGAACTCAATATCAGCCGGATACACTGCGCGGTCACCCCGAAGACGCGGACGGAATCGAAGAGTACGACAACATGCTGCCTCGGTGGTGGATCGGCCTCTTTATCCTGACCATCATCTGGGGCGTCTGGGTCATGGTTGACTGGCATGTCATCTCGCCGACGACGCTGGTCGACAATTTCAAGGTGCGCGCTGCTGAGCTCGGCCTTCTTGATCCGCCAGATCTCAACGCGATCGTCGTGAACACCGATGATCCGGCGTCCGTGGCGAACGGTGAGCAGATCTTCCTGCAGCTGTGCGCGGTCTGCCATGAGGCAGACGGCAGCGGCAACATCGGACCCAGCCTCAACGATGACGAGTGGCGCTACGACGGCTCCATCGAGGGCATTGTCGAGAGTATCGCTCTCGGGCGCCCGAATGGCATGCGTGAGTGGTACTCGCAGGTCGGCGCCGAAGGCGTCGGCCACGTGGCCGCATACGTCGCGCAGTGGACAGATGCACAGCCCAGAGCGGCCGCCGGGGAGGATCAGGCAGCGGCTCCGGATGAAGCGCCTGCGCCGGACGCGCCTGCGCCGGACGCGCCTGCGCCGGACGCGCCCGCACTCGATGATCCTGCCGTTCCGGGAGCCGTCGCACCGGACGCACCAGCGCCTGACGAGGCCCCCGCGCAGAATCAGGGAGAGGGCGAATCACCGACACCGGCGACGCCTTGACTCGGTAGCCATCGTGCCCATCAAGTGGTCACGATGGAGATGGTGTTGGCGCTCACAAAGAGGCGATCATGCTCGGCGCGAAACGGTTCTGGGTTTATCCGGCGAAAGTCGATGGGTTCTGGCAGCGGGTCCACCGTTACTCCGGCGCCGTACTTATCTCGATTCTGGTGGGAATTCCCTGGATTCGCATTGGCGGACAGCCTCTGCTGCTCTTTGATCTGCCTGTCCGTCGATTCTTTCTGGGCGGTCTGGTCTTCACCCCTCGCGACTCGTTTCTACTCTTTCTCTTTCTGATCACCGCCGGCTTCACGCTCTTCTTTGTGACGGCGATGTTCGGGCGACTCTGGTGTGGATTCGCCTGTCCGCAGACCGTCCTGCTCGAAGAGTTCATCCGCCGCATCGAGCTGGTGATCGAGGGCGACCGGGGCAAACGCAGGAAGCGCGACGAGGGCCCGTGGACAGCGGACAAGGCGCTCCGGAAAGCCGCAAAGTGGATCGTCTTCGCGGCGATAGCGATTGTGATCGCGTTCAGCCTGATGGGCTTCTTCGACAGCATCTATGATATCTGGACCTTGAAGGCCGGTAAGGCGACCTATGCCTTCGCAGCCGCATTTGCCTTCGTGCTCTTTCTCGATTTCGCGTGGTTTCGGGAGCAGTTCTGCATCTACCTCTGCCCCTACGCGCGATTCCAGGGAGCGATGACGGACGAGCATTCGTTGATCATCGGTTACGATGGACCGCGCGGCGAGCCGCGGCTCAACAAGGAGGCTCTCAAAGCCGGGACGCCGAAGAGCGACTTCGGTGACTGTGTCGGCTGCAATCGATGCGTTACCGTCTGCCCCACCGGAATCGACATTCGCGACGGCTTCCAGCTCGAGTGTATCAGCTGCGCGCGCTGCATTGACGCCTGCACCGAGGTGCTCGGCAAGCGCAACAAAGAGACCCTTGTGAGGTTCGCCAGCGAAGCGAGCATGCAGGGCAAAAAGGCGAAACCCTTCCGCGCGCGGACCTTCATCTATGGCGCCATCAACACCGTGGCGGCTGTGACGGCGTTGGTGATGATTCTGATGCGACCCGCATTCGATCTGGCGGTGGCGCCGGTGCGCAACACGCTGACCGGAGTCACGACCTCGGGCATGGTCCAGAATCGCTACGAATTGACCCTGTCGAACAATACGATGCACGAGAAGGACTTTACCTTCGAGATCGAAGGCATCGAGGGCGGGGAGATCGTCGTGCCGGGCAACGTCGTTGTGGTTCCTGCGGCAGACCGCCTCACGCTGCAGGTGTTCATTCTCGCGCCGCCGGAGTCGGTTTCAGGTGGTGTTGTCAGCTTTACTGTGGTTGGTCGTTCCGAGGACCGAACCATTCGCCGCCGAGCGACGTTCCGTTACTTCGCAGGAGATTCTCATGCTTCGTTGGCCAACCCCGGTGTTTCTGCTTCTCGGTCTGGTGGTAGCGGTGAACATGCTGCTGCTCTATCTCGCGCTGACGCACGGGGACCCGATCGATCCCAGCTATGACATCGTCAGCCGCTGAGTTCTCTCGGCGTGGTGCAGGTGGTGAAGTAGCGAGCCGGCTCCTGTGTGCGCACTGTGGTGACCCTGTGCCGCCGAAGCTGGTGCCGCCTGAAGGCGAACCCGGGTATTGCTGCTCGGGCTGCGAAGCCGCCGCAATCTGGATACGCGGTCATGGGCTTGAATCCTTCTATCAGCGACGCACCGAGGAATCGCCGCGTCCGGAACAGCGCGATCTGAAGAAGTTTGCAAGCGAGGCCTTTGAGCGTCGCCACGTCAGGACCCTCGAAGATGGCACGGCGGAGACGAGCTTCCGTATCGAGGGCCTGCGATGCGCTGCCTGCGTGTGGCTCAATGAGCGGGCGTTGGCTTCCGTGCCGGGGGTTGTAGACGCACACGTGTCGTACGGCACCTCGCGGGCGACCATTCGCTATCGGCCTGAGGCCGTTGGCCCGGGCGGTCTCGCCGAAGTCATCGGCCTGCTGGGGTACCAACCCTCAGATCTTGCCGACGCCCCACGCGCGACGGGCGATGATTTGCTGACGCGGTTGGGGGTTGCCGCATTTTGCGCTGCCAACGTGATGATGTTGCACGTGTCGCTCTACCTGGGTGCGTGGAGCGGCGACATGGAGCTTCGTTTTCAGCGGCTGTTCCAGGTGTTCACCCTCGCGCTGGCTACTCCCACTGCAGTGTACTCTGCGTCGCCGTTCTTCAGCCGCGCCTGGAGCGCGTTGAAACATCGCGTTGTCTCGATGGATCTGCCGATCGCGTTCGCCATTGCAGTCATGTACGTTCACGGCGTGGTGGTCACGTTTGGGCGCGGTGAGACCTATCTCGATTCTATGACGATGCTGATCGCGTTCCTGCTTGCCGGACGTTTCGTTGAGTCTCGCGGTCGGGCGCGCGCGTCGGAGGCCGCAGAGGAGGTGCTCGCGCTGGCACCAAGGTGGTCGACGATTCGTCGAGGTAACGACGTTGAGGTGGTTGAGAGCACCTCGTTGCAGCGCGGTGATGTGGTGGTTGTGGCCGCCGGTGAGGCACTCGCCGCGGACGGTTGTGTGCTCGACGGCAGCGCGGAGATCGATGCGTCGCATGTGACCGGCGAGCCGGGCGGCGTGTTTGTGAGCGTCGGCGACGAGGTCGCATCGGGTTGTGTGGTTGTGAGCGGACGTGTCGACGTGAGGGTGGAGGCGACCGGTGCGGCATCAACAGCCGGACGAATCGCCGCCCTGGTAAGTGCTGCGGTGGCGTCGCGCAGCGAGGCTCTGAGGCTCGCTGATCGCGTAGCTCCATACTTCGTAGCGGTGGTGGGTAGCCTTGCAGCGATATGTTTCGCACTTTGGTACGCATCGTCCGGCTTTGATGCCGCCCTGAAGGTGGGCATTGCGCTGCTGGTAGTTGCGTGCCCCTGCGCGCTGTCACTGGCCGCACCGGCCGCGTTGATCGCCGGCGTGGGTGCGGCCGCGCGTCGAGGCGCCTTCGTGGCAAACGCCGCCGCCCTGGAACAGACGGCGAGGGTGAGCTGTGCCGGCATCGACAAGACTGGTACATTGACCGAAGCGCGTATGCGTGTGGTCCGAGCTGATGACGAGGTCCTCGCGCTGGCAGCTGCGGTTGAGGTCGGCTCGCCGCATCCCATCGCGCGGGCGATCGTCGAGGAGGCGCGGAAGCGGCGGATTGCGATCGTTGCTGCATCGGAGATCGTGGAGTCGCCCGGTCGTGGAATACGAGGACTGGTACATGCGCGCATGGTCGAGTGCGCGGGGGCGGAAGGCGGCGAGGTCGCAGTGCGCCGTGATGGGGTAGAGATCGGGCGAATCGAGCTCGCGTCCGAATTGCGTAGCTCGGCGAGCCACGTGGTGGCGGCGCTGGGCTGCCCGGTGACGATCCTGAGCGGCGACGACCACAAGGCGGTCGAAGAGGCCGCTCAGGCTGCCGGCGCAACCGCGTGGCATGGGAGGATGCTGCCGGAAGAAAAGCTGGCCTGGGTGCAGGCGCGGCAGGCCGAGGGAGAGGTGGTGCTCTTTGCGGGGGACGGCGTGAACGATGCGGCGGCGATCGCCGCGGCGGACGTCGGAGTCGCGATGCGTTCCGGGGCAGAGGCCGGCATTCGGGCGGCTGATATCGTGGTGTTGACCGACTCGCTGCGTCCGGTCGCTTCGGCCCTGTCCGTCGCTGCGATTACGCAGCGTGCAGTGCGCACGAACGCAATATTCGCTATCATCTACAACGTGAGCGCGGTGGGTCTCGCGGCGGCGGGGCTGATCACGCCGGTTGTGGCGGCAATATTGATGCCGATATCCAGCGCAGTGGTGCTATGGAACGCGGGCGCGGTCGAAGGCCGTGTGCGCCGGAGCGACCCATGAACATCGTCCTGATTCTATTGCCGATATCCGCGTTCGTCGCGGGCATCTTCCTCATCATGTTCATCAACGCGGTACGCGGTGGACAGTTTGAGGACCTGGACGACGCGCCCTGGCGTATTCTCGACGACGACTGAAGCGGTCCGGACTGCGTCACACAATGTGACCGTCGCCTGCATCGCCGAATCCGCCGGCTCGGCGGCTTCCATCGTCGACGATGCGCTACATCGCCCGCGCCCGCTTCCTTAATCCGATGTGTCCCGCTGTGTATTCGCTCGATCACCTCAAGGGTGAGCGTGTCTAGCGCTGCAGGTGGTTCTCGAGGTTCGTCGGAATGCCGGGCAGCAGGTTACGAGCGGCCCAGCGCTCAACGCCGTCCGGGATCATGCGCCCGAGGTTGGCGTTCACGATGTACTTGAGGATCGTGTACTCGTTGTTCGCGCCGTGGGGCTGCAGGTACCAGTAGCCGTTCGACGAGACGAGGTTGCCGCTGTTCGGAATGTACTCGTAGGACGCGAAGTAGTGGGTCTGACCGTCCACCTCCCGCTCCCCGTAGTGGACGACCATCTGGAAGCGGCGGTTGGCGAGTACCGGGATGTGGATTTCGCCGTAGATCACCGACATGCCCGGCTCCGGTGAGCCGTCATTTCGCGACTCGACCTGGTCGGGAAACCACGCGATGTACGTGTCGTAGTCGCGGATCGCGGCCCACACGCGGTCGATGGGTACGCGCACGATGCCGATGACCTCACCGCGGTTCACGTCGCCGCGCTCAATGTTGACGGTAACTTCACCGGTCTGCGCAAGACGAAGCTGCTCTGGTGTTGGCGGAGCCGGATCTTCGCCGGCGATAGCGGGTGCAGTCACGAGCATGAGCGCCGCGAGCAGCGCCAAGGTCCACAATTTCATTCTGATTCCCCTCTCGGCCGCAATACGGATCGATCCGACGGGGCGCGGCCACAGGCGGACCCTAGTGTCTGCGCAGGCCGATGACAACGGGATGTGCGCACGTGCCTGCCCGCAGGCCCGCGGTTGACCGTTGGCGGCAAAAGTGAAAGGGAGCAGCCGCGCGCGATGGCGCACCATTTCTTGCGATCCTATAGGAGAACCCAATGACGAGCCCTGTCAAAGTTGCAGTAACCGGCGCCGCCGGTCAGATTTGCTACAGCCTGCTTTTCCGCATCGCCGCCGGCGACCTGCTCGGAAAGGACGTTCCCGTCGAGATTCACCTCGTTGACCTTCCGGTGGCTCTCGATGCCTGCCGTGGCGTCGTGATGGAGCTTGAGGATGGAGCGTTTCCGCTGCTGAAGGGAACGGTCGTAACCTCGGACTATGACGAAGGCTTCGGCGACATCGACGTCGCGCTGCTCGTTGGCGCCAAGCCGCGAGGTCCGGGCATGGAGCGCGCAGACCTGCTCAAGGACAACGGACGGATCTTCGTAGGCCAGGGCGCTGCAATCGATCGCAGCGCGAAGAAGGACGTCAAAGTCCTCGTGGTCGGCAACCCCTGCAACACGAACGCGCTCATCGCGGCCTCAGGCGCTACTCGCACCGATCGAAAGAACTACACGGCAATGACCCGTCTCGATCAGAACCGTGCGATGGCGCAGCTTGCTGCACGTAGCGGCGCTTCGGTCGGCGACGTCCGCAACCTCGCGGTCTGGGGCAACCACAGCCCGACGATGTTCCCGGACTGGTTCGGCGCAACGATCAACGGGCGACCCGCAGCCGACGTCATCGGCGACGACGCATGGCTTCAGGGCGACTTCCTTACTACCGTCCAGAAGCGCGGCGGAGCGATCATCAAGGCTCGCGGCAAATCTTCCGCGGCGTCTGCCGGCAATGCGGCGCTCGATCACATCTACTCCTGGGCCACCGGCCACATGACGGGCGACTTCGTCTCGATGGCAGTACCTTCGGACGGTAGCTACGGCGTGCCTGAGGGCCTCGTCTGCTCCTTCCCGTGTCGCATTACAGGGCCGTGGCAGTACGAAATCGTGCAGGGAATCGAGCTCAACGACTATGCGAAAGCAGCAGTGAAGCGAACCGCCGATGAGCTCGCCGCTGAGCGCGAAGCTGTCTCGGAAATGCTCAGCTGAGCGGATAAGCAACAGCACGTCGGAAGGTGAGGTGTCGTGAAGGTACAATCACGTATCGAGGAGAAGCTGTCCCGGCCGGGCGTCGAGCATCTGGAAGTGATCAACGAGAGCGCGGGACACAACGTACCCGCAGGCTCTGAGACACACTTTCGGGTCGTCATCGTGACTGCTGATTTTGTGGGAAGGTCGCGCGTCGCCCGACGTCGCATCGTCCATCGTGCCCTCGCCGACGAGCTGCAGGGACCGGTACACGCGCTCGCCGTGGAAACCTGGACGCCCGAGGAGTGGGTCGCCCGCGGTCACACGATAGGTGAGTCGCCGAAGTGCCACGGCGGAGACGGCAGCCTGCCTTCAAAGTAGACGTGCTGCGTGGCACTCCCAGGCGGGAGCGGTCCGGGCCCCGGAGACAGAGACTCCAGCCGCCGTGCGTTGCGACGGCGGTGCAGGCAGGCGACCGTATTCGGACGGTTTGGCGGGAATCTCAGTGGCAGCTTCCGGGCAGAGTTGCGTCGCGAGGACGCTGACGGCCCCCGACGCTGACGGCGGCATCGGTCGTGTGAGCGGACAGCCAAAAATACGAACGCGAGGGCCCGACCAGGTCGAGCCCCCGCGCCGTTGGGGGGTTCGTGGAACTGTGCGCCTGCTCAGGCGTTGGCAGCCGGCTTGCTCGCGGCCTGCTTGGTGCCGTTGACCGTCGTCTTAGCAGCAGCCTTCTTCGGTGCAGCTTTGCGAGTGGTCGTCTTCTTTGCGGCGGTCGACTTCGCAGTCGTCTTCTTCGCAGCAGCCTTCTTCGGCGCGGCCTTGGTTGTGCGGCTTGCTGCGGGCTTCTTGGCAGCAGCCTTCCTGGGCGCGGCCTTGGTGGCGCGCCGCGCCGCGGGCTTCTTCGCGGCAGGCTTCTTCGCGGCGGCCTTCTTCGGAGCTGCGGTTCGGGCGGCGCTCTTCTTTGCAGCAGGCTTTCCGCTCTTCGCCGCAGGAAGCTTCACGCCGAGCTTCGAAGCGATGCCTTCTGCGCTGGTGCGAACTTCATCGAGGGGCAGTCGGGCAGCGACGCTGTCGATCGCAGCCTTTGCCGACTTGCTGCTCTCGCCGACGAACTTCTCGGCGTCCTTGCGAGCCTTTCCGAATGCCTTTGTTGCCTTCGCGCTGGCTTCGCCGAACGAGGACGTGAGGGTTCCAACCAGTGCCTCTCGGCGCTCTCGGATGTTGCTGAGGGTCTTCTTAATCATGTAGATCTCCTGCGACGCCGGAAATGACGCATCGCGTTACGGGGAGGTATTTAGACGCACCGCGTCATAACGCAAGGATAAAATGACACGGTGTGTCATCGTTCTCCTGATGACGTGATCCACGAAACTTGATCCAGCTGGTACAGTGGCTCCAACCGGAGCCGAAGATGAAGCGAAAGCGATTTACAGAAGAGCAGATTCTCGAGGTGC
>JAUICO010000102.1 GCA_030427825.1 bacterium
CGCGTGCTCTCTGCACGTGCCCTCAGGCGCGACGAAACGGGTCAGCCGTGGAGTCTGTATGAACGCAATTCGTGGTATCTGTCTCGTCGCTATCGCCGGCCTCATCGCCGCTGCCTCATCCGGCTGCGGCGACGGCGTCGGAGAAGTCTCATCTGCGCAGCTCGACTGTATTCAGAACCCCTGCGAGTATCAGTTCCCGCCGGAGCAGACCGGGCGAGAAGCGGAGGCGATCATCACCCTGCGCAACCTTGGGGACCGCGACCTCGAGATCGACAGCATGGAGCTGGTCAACACCTCGCCGGACGTGCGCTTCAGCGACTCCACCGTCTCGGGCCTCACCCGCGCCTCGGACGCGGACTGGCGCGGCGCCAACGGCAATCGCGAAGTCAGCGGCACCAACCCCTTCGTTGTCGCGCCGGGCGAGTCCATTCAGCTGGAGCTGACCTATCAGCCGCAGTCGGCGACGAATAACTGCCCCTCGGGGGACTTCACCAACTGTGGGCAGCTGGAGCTGTTCCACAACGATCGACGGGCCGATAATCCGCTGGTCGCACCGATTCGAATCCAGCGAGCCGTCGGACGCATCGAGGTCTCGCCGACGGTCATCGATTTTCCGAGCCCGACGCAGGGGGTGCGAGAGGTTCGAAGCTTCACCGTGCGCAACACCGGCGCCGGCCCGCTGATGGTGGAAAGCGCAGCGCTGCAGGGAGGCGCCAGCGGCCTCGCGTTAACCAACGACACCGGCCTCGTGCCGCCCTACTCGCTCTCCGCCAACTCATCGACGCAGTACACCCTGAGCTGGACGCCGGTCTCGACCGAGGACATCGACACGCAGGTATTGATCGAGCATGACGTCCTCGACCAGGCTGCGGTCTTAGTTGCCGTCCGCTCGGGCGACGCGCCGGTACCCACCATCGACGTCACACCTGCCGACGAGCTCGGCGAGCAGGCGATCAGCGTGGGCAACACAACCAGCCTGCCCTTCTCAATCACCAACAGCGGCGCCGGAGTCCTGATCCTGTCGAGCATGAACGTCGACAACGTGGTTCCCGGCGACGCGTCGCTGGAGCTCGATGTGGTCGATGACGGCGGAATCCCGGTAGTCGACAACGTGTCGATCCCGTCGAACACCACGCGCAACTTTGCCCTCGAGTTCACGCCGACGCTGGATCGCACGGTCACGGCGAACCTGTCGATCTCGAGCAACGACCCGGCGCGCAGCCTGTATCGACTGCGGGTCTTCCTGGGCCCCGACGCACCGACCGCCACGGTTGTGCCCGGTCGCATGTTCTGGCCCTTCACCGACGCAGGGACGACGGATACGCGCACCTTTGTGTTCTACAATGACGGCCGAGCGCCGCTGAACGCGACGAACATCCGCTTCACCGACGTGCTGGACGACCACCAGTACAGCTTCGACGCTTCGGATTTCACAGTGGCGCCGGGATCATCGCACGCCTTCGAGGTCACCTACGAGCGCCCCAATGACGGCGGTATCCTCATCGATACCGGCACGATCGGCGTCGACACCAACGCACCCGGCGAGGATACGATCTCGATCCAGCTGCGGGCCGTAAACGACACACAGTACACCGAGCCGGATTGCGTCATCATCGACGCGCCGGCCTCGCCGAGCGTCGGCGGCACGGTCACTCTCGATGCCGGGGACTCCGCCGCGACGGCGGGCACGCTGATCGGCGTGCCCTTCCGGTGGGGGCTGGTCGGCCCCGCAGGCAGCGAAGCCCGAATCGACCCGGACTTCGAGACCACGACCAGCTTCGTGCCGGATGTATCGGGCACCTACGAGGTCTTCCTCACGGTCCAGGCCACGGTCGGCGGCAACAACGTCTGGAGCCAGTGCTCGACGGAGATCGTGGTTCCCTGACCTGTCGCTGCAAGACGCTTGCGAACTCATGTCTGTGTTTAGGATTCGGCGTCCGGGATTCCGCCGGGCCTTCCCTTCGAGTTATTGAAGGGCATTTTTGCGAAATAGGATGGGCGGATCCGCGGTTTCTGCACGGCACATTTACACACCGGGAGAATAGACAATGGCTGATATCCGAGGCCTCACCGATCGCGTGAAGGCCGAGAGCGAGTTTGTCGACGCGCTGCTTGCCGAGACCTCAAAGCGGGTGATCGGCCAGCGCTACATGATCGAGCGCATGATCATCGGCATTCTCACCGGTGGGCACGTGCTGCTCGAAGGTGTGCCGGGGCTCGCGAAGACGTTGACGGTCAAGACCCTCGCCGACGCGATTCAGCTCGACTTTCAGCGCATTCAGTTCACGCCCGATCTGCTGCCCGCCGACCTGGTGGGCACGATGATCTACAACCAGGCCAGCCGTAAGTTTGAGGTTCGCCGCGGGCCGGTGTTCACGAACATCGTCCTTGCCGACGAGATCAACCGAGCGCCGGCGAAGGTCCAGTCTGCCCTGCTGGAGTCCATGCAGGAGAAGCAGGTCACGATCGGCGACACCACCTATCCGCTGCCGCGCCCGTTCCTCGTCCTGGCGACGCAGAACCCCATCGAGCAGGAAGGTACCTATCCGCTGCCGGAAGCGCAGGTTGATCGCTTCATGTTGATGGTGAAGGTCGGCTACCCGACCCGCGACGAAGAGCGGCAGATCATGGATCTGATGGCCGACGGCGATGAAATCGACGTTCGTCCGGTCGTCGATGCGAGCCGCCTCATCGAAGCTCGCAAGATCGTGAACATGATCTACGTCGAGAACTCAGTACGCGACTACATTATCAACATCGTCGCCGCGACCCGCGACCCGGGCACGGTCGGCCGCCCCAGCCTGCGCGACTACATCGAGTTCGGCGCCAGCCCACGCGCGTCCATCTTCATGCTGCGCGCGGCCCGTGCCCACGCCTTCCTCAACCATCGCGGCTTCGTGATGCCCGAGGACGTGAAAGCCGTGGCGCCGGATATTCTGCGACACCGCGTCATTCCGAGTTTCGAAGCAGAAGCCGATGAACGCACCAGTGAGTCGCTGTTGAAAGAGCTGCTTGAGCACATCGACGTACCCTGAAGCGTACTTCTCTTCCCTTCGTGCCCGGTGACGCAATTCGCGCATGCTACCTCGTGAGGTCATACGAAAGGTTCGACGCCTCGAGCTGATTACGCGGCGCAAAGCCAGCAATCGCCTCGCGGGACAGTACCACTCTGTCTTCAAGGGACGCGGGATGGACTTCGACGAAGTGCAGCCCTACGCCCAGGGCGACGATGTGCGCTTCATCGACTGGAATGTATCCGCGAGAACCGGCGACCTGCACATCAAGCACTTCGTCGAAGAGCGCGAGCTGACGGTCTTCATCGTCGTTGACGCGAGCCGCAGCCTTCTCTTCGGCACCGCAGAGTCACGCAAGAAGGACATCGCCGCCGAGCTTGCCGCGGTCCTCGCTTTCTCGGCGATCAAGAACAACGACCGCGTGGGACTGGTCACCTTTGATAGTGAGATCGGCCTCCACATTCCGCCGAAGAAGGGCAAGAAGCATGTACTGCGCGTCATCACCGACGTGCTGAAGATGTTTGAAGGGCACATCGAGATTGGCGACGACCGCTCCAGCACGCCCGACGACACCGGCGCACGGGTGGGAGGGGACGCCGACGGAGTCGCCACAAATCTCGGCGCGGCGCTGGAGTTTGTCACCCGAATCAGCCGCCGCAAAGCCATCGTGTTTGTAATCTCGGACTTCATCGCATCGGGCTATGAAGCCGGCTTGAAGATCGCCGCGCGCCGCCACGACGTCGTACCGCTGATCATCGAAGACCCGATGGAGCGTGAGCTTCCGGCGATCAACACCGTGCTGACCGTGCGCTCCCTGGAGTCCGGGGAGATTGAGCATATCGATCTGGGCTCCCGTGCGCACCGCGACGCATACAAGTCCGCGGTCGATGCGCGCCGAGCGGCCCGTAATCGCCAGTTTACAAAGCTGAAGGTCGATCACGTTGAGATCAACGCGGACGAACCCTGGATCGAGCGTCTCGCGGCCTTCTTCAAACGACGAGCGGGGCGACCATGAAAGCACGCGCCGCATATTCCTCGTCTGTTTGCTCCGTGGTGTGTGCTCTGCTTCTTTTGTGTGCACTCCCTGCAGCGGCGCAAACCGGTACGGCGCCCGAGGAAAACACACAAGACGAAGCGGCAGCTGAACACACGAGAGGCAGCGAAGAGTCGGCGGCGGTCGCTGAATTGGCGACGGCCACAGGCCAGGACCTGCGGATCACGGTGGAGTCGGTAGAGCCCGCGTCGGTGCTTGTGGGCGAAACCGCGCATGTCACGGTTCTGATTACTGTACCGCCCGGCGCCGAGCTTGTTTCTCTGGTGCCCTGGGGCAACCGATTCGTCGAAGGGGGCGCGCCCGAGGTGCTTGAAGAAGGTGCCGGCGGCGTGGTGCAGATGCGCCTGCCCCTGGTCGTATTTCGGCCGGGTGTGTTTGAAGTTCCGGGGCTGCGCGCGACCTGGCTGGACGCAAACGGAGAGCAGCGCCGTACCGTCGGCGGCGACCTCAGCATCGAGGTACAATCGATCATCGCGAACGAGTCGAACCCCGCGCTCTCTGAGCCCGGCCCGGCGCTGACGATCTACTCGCACAACAAGATTCCCGTATACGTTGGCGCCGGCATTCTGGCCGGTCTGATGCTCGGGCTTGCCTTCTTCTACTATCGGCGTCGCGAAGAGCTGCGCATTGCGGCGATGCAACCGCCGCCGCCGCCGCCGCCGCCACACGAGACCGCCCTCGCGGCGTTGGATCAGCTTCAGACCGCAAATCTGATCGAGCAGGAACAGCATCTGGAATTCCACATGCGCCTCTCCGAAATTCTTCGTGAGTTTGTCGGCGCCACCTGGGGCTTTCACGCCATCGAGAGTACCACGGGAGAGATCCTCGACGAGCTGCGCGCGCGCCCGCGGGAGGTCGGGGACTATGCGACGGACATCGAGACGGTGCTCGTTGAGACCGACATCGTGAAGTTTGCGCGCTACGTCCCTGAGGCAGAGCACAGCGACTCACTCTACACACTCACGCGGGGCCTGGTGGAATCCGTCGCCGCAAGGGAAATGGAAGTCGCGGAAGCGGTGCCGGATCCGCCGCAGGCAGCGCCGGAATCGGTGCCGGAGCCGAGCGTCGAATCAAGCGCGGCATCGAGCCCACGGGGACGAACAAACACGCCGATCTCTATGCCCGCCGTGGCGTCGGACTTCGAGGCAGCGGCGGATGACGCCCCGGGACGCTCGGCGAGTCGCAGCACGCCGCACGCCCTGCCGGCCGTTGGTCACGACGATGACTCAGCGCCGGATCTCGTCCTGGACGAGGATGACATCTCGGAACTGCCGGGCGGCGACCGGGCTGCGCGCTCAGAGCGTGAGGAGTCACACACGGCGCCGTGGCTTACCGTCGTTCAACTGCAGGATGTTAACGAAGCGGTCGCGCCCAAACCCGTCACGCCCAAAGCTGCCGAGCCCAAATCACTCGCGCAAAAGTCTGCCGAACCCACACCCGCCATCCCCAGACTCGCGGCGCCCAAAGCGGCGCCCTCGAAGCCCGTGACGCTTCCGCCGATATCCAGCTGGGACGACGGCGCAGCGGGCGACGATGACGACGATCGCGGGGGGGACGCATGAGTCGCCGGACCACAGCCCTCGCGCTGGTTGCCGTCACGCCGTCCTTTGCTGCCTGCGGGGACAGCGTCGATATCGAGACGCCCTGGGGTGCTCTGCTGGCGCTGCTTGTCGTCGGCGCCGCGGTACTCCTCTTTCTGCGCGGTCGAGCGCCGGCCTTTCAGTTCAGTCGGGTGAGCGCGCTGCGCGATCTGCGGCCCACGTTTCGGAGCCTGCTTTCTCGGCTGCCGCTGGTTCTTCGCTTCGTTGCTCTCACGGCGCTGGTGTTTGCCATCATGCGCCCACAGGTGGAGAGCTTTCGCGAGGACACGGTCGAAGGCATCGACATCATGATTGTCCTCGACATGTCGGGCTCCATGGAAGCCGTCGACATGAGTCAGGGGCAGATTCAGCAGTTTCAGCGTCGCCACGGCGAGGACCCGCCGAGCCGCTTTCAGACCGCCATCGCGACACTGAGTCGTTTTGTGGACCTACGCGAACGCGATCGCATCGGCATGGTTGTGTTTGCTCGCCGCGCGTATCTGCAGTTTCCGCTGACGCTGGATTACTCCACCATTCAGGGCCTGCTCGCTCGGCTCAGCCTGAACACGATCGACCCGTCTGCGACCGCCATCGGCAACGCGCTGGGTCTGGCAATACGGGGCCTGATGGACAGCAGCGCCGAGTCGAAGGCGGTGATTCTGATCACGGACGGCAAGCAGCAGGGTGGCAACATCTCGCCCACTCAGGCTGCGGAGATCGCGGCAGAAGAAGGCATTCAGATGTTTCCGATTCTGGTTGGCAGCGGCGGCGAGACGATGCTGCCGGCCGGACCGGGGCCACACGGGTTGAGTTTTTACCGGCCTGAACAGTACCCGATTGACGCCGAGCTCCTTGAGTCCATCGCGACGACAACGGACGGTACCTTCTACCGTGCAGAACAGCCGGAGCAGCTGGAGACCGGACTCAATGACATCCTGGACCGCTTGGAGCGCACACAGCTGCGCGACGTCGCGAGTGTGCAGGAGAAGGAACTCTTCGGCCTGGTGGCGCTTGCGGCGTTGATCGCGCTGTCCCTCGAGTTTCTGATTGCACTGCTACTCGCCAGGAGGTTCCCATGAAAACGGGTAACGCTGTGGCGATCACCGGCGCCGTCACTCTTGGGTTGGCGGCCTTCGGGTGGACCGCGAATCAGGTGATTCGCTTTGTGTATCCGGAGCGCCTTCTGCTCCTCGGCATCATCGCCGTTCTCACCGCGCTCTTTCTTGCCTGGCTCGCCTGGTGGCAACGCTCCGCAGAGAAGCTGGGCCATATCCGCAGCATTCGCGCGATGACCGCTGAGGTGAGCACACGCGCCCGCGTGGCGCGATTTGCCCTGGCGATGGCATCCGCAGCGTTCATGGTGCTCGCTGCCGCCGGCCCCCAGTGGGGTGAGCGTACGCGAGAAGTGAAGCGTGCGGGCATCGACGTCGTCATCGCGGTCGACGTCTCAAAGAGCATGCTCGCAGAGGACGCGGCGCCCAACCGACTCGGCGCGGCCACGCGAGAGATTGACCGCCTGCTTCGCCGACTCGAAGGCGATCGTATCGGCCTTGTCGTGTTTGCCGGCATCGCCTTCATTCAGTCGCCGCTTACCTCTGATTACGGCGCCATCCGCCTCTACATGGACCGCCTGCGGCCGGACGCGATCCCGATGCAGGGCACGGCGATCGGGCGCGCCATCGAAGAAGGACGCCGCCTGCTGGTCGGTGGTGACAACGAAGAGTTCAGGCGCGCATCGACGCAGCTGATCATCGTTGTGACAGACGGCGAAGACCACGAGTCCGACCCGATTGCTGCGGCACGCCGAGCGCGCGAAGACGGCATCCACGTCTTCACTGTCGGTCTCGGCACGCCAGAGGGAGCGCGCATTCCGATTCGGGCGCGCGACGGCACGTTGGTATCGTACCTGCAGGATCGCGCCGGCAACGTGGTTCAGTCGCGGCTTGTAGAAGAACAGTTGATCCAGGTGGCAGATGCCGGCGGCGGCGAGTACCGGCGCTACACCGGGGAAGGCTCTCTTGCTTCTTTCCTGGAGAGTGCGGTTGATGATTTCGATGATGAGGCGCTGAGCTCGATGCTGCGTTCGGAGTACACAGACCGCCCGCTCTTCTTCCTCTTTCCCGCGCTGCTGCTGCTCCTGCTGGCGACGGTGCTTCCCGAGCGGCGACGAAAGACCGGCGCTGCGATCGCGACGATGTTTGTTCTTCTGCTTGCGAGTGGCTGCGATGGGGTGCGCCGTGTCGACCCGGACATTCGCAACGCGATCGAGGCGAGCCGTGAGGGCGACCATGCGGCTGCCCTTGCGCGCGCGGATGGTGCGAGCGCCGAGGCACGCGCACAGGCAGAGTACCACTACAATCGCGGGCTCTTCCTGGAGCGTGCGGGCGACGCAGACGGTGCACAGAGCGCCTACCTCGAGGCGTTGGCTGCGGGCGACGGCAGCTTCGACAGCAGCACGCTCACCGGAATCGGAAACTCCCTGTTCTCGCGCGAGGATTTCGAGGGCGCGACCGAGCGATACATTCGCGCGCTGCGCGCGGACACAACCCACGAGGCCGCTCGTCGCAACCTCGAGATTGCACACCGGCGCCTCTTCCCGCCCTGTCGGGAGCTTGAGGACGAAGCCGAGGACAACGACGCCGCTGAGAACGCGACGCCGCTGCCGGACTCGGTCGTCAGCTCGGACATCGCACCACCGGGCATGCAGGTGCCACCGGAAGACGCCGAGGCGACGGAATATGTCGCGTGTGGAGGCGACGCGGATTGGTTCGTGCTGCCGGTGTATGGCGGCGATACGGTGACGGTGAAATCCACATTTCGACGCCTGCGCGATGACAACGGCGGGGCGCCGTTGCCGGACGAGATTCCGCCCACGGACGTGCGCATCGCGTTGATCGCGCCCGATGGTGTGGGTCCCATCGCCGTCGACCAGGGCCTCACCGGCGAGGCCTCCGACAGCGCGCAGCGGGCAGCAACCGTGCGGCGAACGATGGAAGCCATCTCGATCGATGAGCGATTCGCGACGGAAGGTTTCGTGTATCTGAAAGTCGAAGTGGACGGTGCTCTTGAGTACACCTACGAGCTCGACGTCGCGGTGATTCCACCCTGCCGTGTGGTCGAAGACGAATTCGAAGAGAACGACTATCCCGTCGCCGGCGCTACGCTGAGCGGCGGAGAGACCGTTGGGCGCCTGTGTGCCGGCGACCCGGATTTTTACAAAGTATACATGAACACCGGCGATGATCTCTTTGTGGACCTGTCACCGGTTGTCACCGACGACGGTGCGCCGGCTTCGATCGGAGTCCGACTCGGTTCCGTTGACGCCGTCGACGCGATGACTCCACAGGCATCGGAACCCGACATGATCACCGAACTCTCGGTTCGAGACATGTTGGAGCCCGCGGACGTCGCCCTCGGGCTCACAACCATCGCCGATGTGGAAGGCAACTATCAGGTGACAACATTTCACTACCCGCCCTGCCCGGTTGGCAATGACGAGTTTGAACCAAACAACGAGATGACACAGGAGTCTGTCGCGCAGATCCCGTCAGACCGCGCTCCCCTGCGCCACATGCGGCTCTGCGACGCGGACAACGACTGGTACATCTACCAGATCGCGCCGCCGGAAGAGCCTGAAGAGGGCGAGGAGCCACCGGAGACGCGCCCCTTCTCTGCGATGGCAGACTTCGAGGATCCCGCTCGTACGGTCATCGTCGAAATCTATGACCCGACCACGTTGCAGATGGTCGCAACATCTCAGATCGCGCCGCGCACGCCCGAGATGCCCGAGGACCGGGCCTTCGCCATCGCATCTACGACGATACGCAGCGAGGTCGAAGCGATGATTGTGCGGGTGTACGGCGACCAGGGCTATTATCATCTGAGCTTTCCGGACACGCTCCCACAGCAGCAACAGCAGCAGCAGTCGGGCGATGGCGACTCCGAGGACGAGAGCGAAGAGAACAGTGATCAGCAGGACCCTTCGGAGAGCGATGATTCAGACCAGGACGGCGAATCTGAGCAGCCGGACCCCTCTGATCCGGATGACGCGGAGTCGGAGGACAGCCAGGCGGATCAGGCAGAGGAGCTCAGCGAGGACGAGCAGGCTCGCCAGGAACTCATGGAGCTGTTGAACAGCCTCGAAGAAGACGACCTCAATCTGCAACTGACCCAGGCGCTTGAGAACATGCCGCCGCTGAACACCGGCAACGAATGGTGAGGCGCCGGCATGACCCGCGTCTGATTCGCGCCCTACGCCTGGCGGCGATCCCCGTCGTGCTGTTCGCCCTGCTCTATGTGCCGGCACCCGAGGCCTTTGCGCAGTCCATCAATGCGCGTGTGAATCGGGCAACCATCGGCGACAACGAGACCGTCGTCTTCGAAGTCGTAACAGACGGCCCTGTCGACAGGGTGACGCCCCCGGACAGCGGCGACTTCATCATCGTCGGCACCCAGCGGGGCACAAGCATACGCTTCGCAAACGGACAGACGGTGCAGCAAACAAGCTGGGGTTACGTGTTGCGGCCCACACACACAGGGCAGCTGTCGACCGGCCGCGCGGCGGTGTATTCCGGCGGCAATGTCACGCACACCGAACCAATCATTATCACGGTGACGCCGCAGGGCGGTACCGGAACGCAGCCGCAGGGTATTGCGCCGGCGCCGGCGCCGATTCGCCCCACCCCGCTTCCGAACGGCGGCTTTGAGGTGCCTGTCGCGCCGACGGTCGCGCCCGAGGATGGTGGAATCCCGCCGATGCCCTCGGTGACAAGCAGCCAGATGCTGCCTTCGGGCGTTGCGGAGCACGAGCGCGGTGACCCCCTGATCGTGGCCTACGTTTCGAAGGCTACGCCCTGGGTCGGCGAGCAGGTCCTCGTGGATTTCGTGTACCTGCAGCCGGTCCGCTCTTTCGGACAGTCGACGACATCGATGACGGACCCGGAGTTCACCGGTTTCTGGTTTCGCGATGTTACTGAGATGCGTGCGGCGGGCACCATTCGTCGCAGCCTGGGGACACGCAGCTTCAACGGACAGAGTTACAACGCACACCTGCTGCGCAGCTATATTCTGGTCCCGCTGAACGAGGGCGAGCAGATCATCCCACACATCGAGGTCAGCGTTGAGGACAGGCGTGTGTTCCGACGCAACAATGGCGACGCTCGGGCAATCCGCTCGCTGCCGATGATCCTTGATGTCCGCGCGCTGCCACCGGGTCCGGCCGTAGGCACCGGCAACGTGGGGCGCTTCACGATGCGGGTAGAGCCGGAATCGCTGACGGCGCGCGCCGGTGACACCGTGTCCCTGAGCGTCGTAATTGAAGGCACCGGCGTACCCTCGCGAGTGCGGGCACCGGGGCCGGTAGACTCCGACGACATCCGCGTGTTTGACGCCGACACCAATCACCACGAGGACCCGTCACCCAGGGACTGGATTACCGGACGAACCAGCACCCGAATCCCGCTGCAGATCAAACACGAGGGGACCTTCGAGATTCCGCCGATTCGCTTCTCCTTTTTCGACCCGTGGAAGGGCGAGTGGGAGACCCTGAGCAGCGAGCCGATTGAGGTGCGCGCTATTGGAACAAACCCCCTTGTGGAAGTCGCCGAAGACACGAACGAAGCTTCTTCGTCCTGGCTCTCTGCCCTTCCCCAGCCGCGACCGCTAAACTCCTCGTCGCCGCCCCCGCGTCGGAGCAGTGTCCCAACGGTGTGGTGGCTTCTCTGTTTGATGCCATGGGTGCTGCTTGCTCTCTGGTTCGGACAGCGCCGCGCGGCCGCAAAGAGGGCGAGCGGCGCAGGGGAGCGAAGCAAAGCAAACGCCGGCCAGGCAGCAGAGCGGTCGTTGCAGTCCATTTCTCCCGGGGCGTCCGGCGCCTGCGGTGAAGTTGCAGTGTGTGTGAGCGAGTACCTGCGGGAGTCCTTCGACCTGGTGACACGCGGCATGACCAACGCGCACCTGCTCGAGACGTTGCGGCCATTGCTCGGTGACGAAGCAGAGGAAACCGCCGCAATCCTGCATGAATGCGAAGTCGCGCGCTTCGCCGGCATGGACGATGCCGGCGTCGGCTCCCTCCGCGATCGAGCGCTTGCCCTGGTGCGCCGCATTGAGGGAACGCGATGAAGACGGTGCTGTATGTTGCCCTCGTTGCGACTCTCCTCGTTTGGCTTCCGCTCTCAGCGGCGACGGCCCAGCAGGCCGCGCCGGTCGCGCCGTCAGCCGCGATCGAGGCAGACGGGCCAGATTACCGCGCGCTGTCCGCAGAGGTCCCTACGGACCCTGACCGGGCGTTCAATGCCGGGCTTGCAGCAGCGCACGAGGACGATATCGGCGCGGCGCTGCTCTATCTGGAACGAGCACGGGCATACGCGCCGTTGGACCGCGAGATTCGCGACACGGTGACTCTGGTCCGGCGAGAGGCCGGCAGCCGCCGCGCTGACCTCTGGTCCTCAGACAGACTCACACAGGGGCAGCCTGCCGCCCTGTACTGGTGGCACTTCTTTCGTTCGCTCCCGCTGATGCTGGTAGTCTACATACTGTTGGGGGCGTCCATAATGTCGGTGTCTCTGGTTGTTGTACGTACCCGTCTGCGTCGTGGTGGTCGCCGAGATGCTGCGACGGTGTTTGCTGTTGTGGGCGTGCTCGTATGCATCAATGCGGTCATCTGGATTGTCGCGTCCCAGCGGGTCGCGTCGCGTATTGAACCGGCGGTGATCGTGGCCTCCAATCCGACCTATCGGGACGCGCCGGACGGGCTCGCCAGCAGCCGGCGAGGACCCGAGGTCTACACCGGCGCGCTGGTATTGATTCGTGAATCACGACCCGGCTGGCTGCGTATCGAGCTGGCCGACGGCGATCGTGTTTGGGTCGCCGAGGACACGGCGCAGAGAGTGTTGGCCGAGTAGAGGCGCGCGGGGCACGGCACCGTGCCGGCCGGGTATCACAGCGCGCTCATCTCCAGGCGAGGAGTCGCTCAGAACCCGTAGGTGAGGCCGAGCGAGAAGATCAGGTAGTGCACGTTGTAGCTGCCGTTGTTTGTCGCGTGTGAGGGCGACGTGTCCCCGTTGTTGCGACACGCCTCGTTGTCCGGCTCGGCGTTGCAGATCCACAGCGGATTGAGGACTTCGTACCTGCCGTTGGTGACGACCCGCTCGGGCGACTTGATAAAGAGAAAGCCCGCGTCGACCGACAGGTTCTTGATGTAGTAGCTGGCGCCGATGGACGCGCCGAAGCGGTCGAAGGAGGTGAAATCAAGGTTTGTCCACTCCGACGGACTGGCGCCGGATTCGTACAGGATGCCGCTCCGCAGCCCCAGCCCCGTGCCGCTCTCTCGGTCGCGCAACGCGTCGACTTCGAAGCCGATTCGGGCCGACCAGGTGTTGCGGTAATAACGGCCAAGGGTGATGTCCGGGAGCTGCCGGCCTTCAGGTCCGAGCAGGCCAATCTCATCGCGAACGCGACCGTCGAGATCTGCGTGAAATGTGTCGAGGCGCGACCACATCTCGTAGACGAAATCGAACTCAATATCCCACAGGGGTGAACCACCTTCGGACAGCTTTCGATAGTCGATAGCCGCTCGGAGGATGTGTGGAAATTTGAGATCCAGGCCGGCGCGATCGCCGTCAATCTCGAGTGAGATCAGATCGGATTGCAGGCCGGGTGGCACCTCAACGGCGGCGCTGCCTCGCGTTCGCAGTGTGTGTGCGGTGCGGTAGCTCAGCCCCACGGCGATGTTTGGCGTCGGCTCCCACAGCACCCCGAAAATGGCGGCCGCGGCGAAGCCGCCTGTTTCGAGAGTGGTCGGGATGAACAGGCCCGGCGCCTCGTCAACGAAGTATCCGCCCGGGTTGTCATCGCTTCGTACCGCTGCCGACGCTTCGTAGATGCCCGAACCCTCGACACCCAGGCTGACGGTCGCGCGGGCATAGAGAAGCTGGGCAGATGCTCCGAAGCTGAGGTTGATGTCCCTGAGATGCAGCGCGGCCGACACGGCGCCGTACGCGCCGAGAAGGTCCGTCTCCAGAATCATGTAGCCGCCACCACCGTTTCGCGAGGCGGTCACGTCGGGGTTGTCCGGCGAGTTGGGCACCGGGTTTTCAAGTGAGGGCCGCTCGTAGCGACGCCCTTTGGTAGAGCTCGGCGGATACAGTCCGATCCCTAAAGACCACACATCACTGCCAAAGTTGTGCGCAAGAAAGAGGTTGGGCACCGGGAAGAGGACCGGCTCGTTCGTCACCTCGTCGTAGGTGACAGTGACGTCGGTCCCCGTATTGTCGGTGTACGCATAGGGCGCCCGTTGAAAGCGCATTCGGTAGACGGGAAGCGTCCCGGAGAACGACAGGTTGAAACCGTTGATGCGTGTGAGCGCCGCCGGGTTGAAGTAGGTCGCTCCCGCGTCTCGCGTACTTGCGGTGCCCGTACCGCCGCGTCCGATGGCGCGGGTACCGGTCTCGGGGAAGGTGAAGCCGGAGGCATACGCTGTGTCCGCCGCAACGAGCACGAGCAGCACAGCGAGTATTGCAGAGCGCATCGAATCTCCGTCGTCAGAGCAGACTCCGTATCAGAGTGCCGCCCGGGATCGACATCGTAGCAAATCGGCCGGCGAGATTCGATCATGACGGTCCCGTGGCAGGGCGCCGCTCGGGAGGGTCGTCTCAGCGGTGCTGATCCACCAGGATCGGATTGCCGTCCGGGTCAACCGCAGTGAAGTGTGCGGGACCTGAGGTAGACTCATCGGCGGTGCTCGTCAGCTCCACACCGGCCGCGACGAGCTGACGTTGTAGTTCTCGAACGTCCGTGAATGTCTCGATCTCGCTTCCTTCGCTGTCCCACCCGGGATTGAAGGTCAGGCAGTTCTTTTCAAACATGCCCTCGAAGAGTCCGATGGTGTGTCCGTCATTGCGGAGTATCAGCCACTTCTGTGACGCGTCCCCGCCGACCACCTCGAAACCAAACTTGCGGTAGAATGCCAGCGACGCCTCGATGTCTTTCACCGCGAGGCTGACCGAAAATGCTCCAAGTTTCATCGCCTGCTCCGTGTTGGTGTTGTTGGGCCCCGGGGCCACCTACTCGTCGTCGTCTTCGAGCAGTGCCAGTGCCTCGCGCACACGAAGCTCTGTCCCGGCCACGCGCTCGCGGCAGGAGTTGATCAGCGCCGCCGCGCGTTCCACACGGGGAGCCAGTTCATCGAGGTCAAGGTCGCCGGATTCGATCGTCTGCAGGATCTGCTCTACCTCTGCGACCGACTCCGTCCAGCTCAACTTGTCGACGGGCTTCTCCGACTTTCCTTTACCGGCCATTGGAGTCCTCTTCGGCTTGCACGTTGACGATCGTGGCGGCTGCCCTACCGTCTCTGAATATGATCGTCAGCTCGTCGCCGGCGGCGATCCCGTCCGCGCCGGGCACGATGCGGTTCTGCGCATCCGTCAGCATAACATAGCCCCGCTTCAGTATGCGCGCCGGATCGTTCGCTGCAACCTTCTCGGCGGCCAGGTCCAGGGCAGCGGCGGCGCTGCGCACTCGCGGCAGGG
>JAUICO010000103.1 GCA_030427825.1 bacterium
TGATTCGGTTCATCGAGCGGTCCATGGGCTACCTCCCCGTTGGGCGGACCACAGGCTCGGCGAAGGCTGCGGGCCGCCACGTTGTGAATAGCAACGTCGTGATTAGTACGCTGCGAATGGCTTTTTCGCGATTTGTGTGTGACACCACGTCGGCGCAATGCGGCGTAAACGTGCTGCCCACGCATTCGGCCTACATTTTTTTCGCCGCCGGATCAACTCGACGATGCCGCCCGCGGCCCGATCTCAACGGACTACAGGGTCCGCACATTGAACTCCATGCCCGCTCGCCGCAGGCGTTCCGTCAACGTACTTCCCATTGTCGAAGCCGGAGTGCGCACGCCTCCGCCGCTCAGGTTGTCACCGTCAAGTGCAAGGCACAGCGCGGCCTGTCCCATCATGGTCGCGGTCTCGCCATAACCGGGGTCACGGTGACCGACGACTGTACCTTCAACCGAAAAGGGCCCGTTGTCACCGCTGCCCTCGCCCACAAGGCGAACCACGAAGCCGCCGTTTTCGCGGTCCTCGCGTGACGGGCCGGTGCCGGGTTTCGGCAGCACGAATCGCTCCAGCAGGCCTCGGATTCCCGGCGTTGCGGCTGCGACCATGAAGCCCGCGATCCCGGCGCTGGTCGCCGCCGCCTTCGCAAAACCCGCAGGTCCGGGGCCGAACGAAGTGACCTCGCGGTACCTGAAGTCCGCGCCCCAGGGCGAGCCGAGCAGGGCGTGGCTGCGACGCACGATGCGGGTATTGATCGCGGCCATTACGAAGGGCCCCGTGTAGCCGCCGACACCACTGTCAAACTTCACACCGTTCTGATCACCCCGATCAGGCCCCTTCCGCATCCCGTCCGGGTTCAGCGCGTAGGGGTTGCCCAGGACCCGTCGAATCGATGGGTCCCGCTTCACCTCGTCCACAATGTTGAGGATGCTGTGCACCGTGCCACCGCTGGCACCTCCCTTCATTCTCATCACGTAGTAGCTGACGCTGTCGCAGGGAACGCCGTGCTCGGCGACGGCGTGCTCCTGCACCATCTGCGTGCCGAGATCTGAGGGAATCGAGTCGAACCCGCAGCAGTGAACAATGCGTGCGCCGGACGCAAGCGCCTGCTCATGGTGCGCGTCGATCATGCGCCGAATCCACTGGGTCTCGCCCGTGATGTCGCAGTAGTCCGTTCCCTGCTCCGCGCACGCCGCGACCAGCTCGCTGCCGTATCTCGCGAAGGGACCGACCGTCGTCGCGACAACCCGGGTCCGGGCCGCAACGCTCTTCATTGACGCGGCGTCGCCTGCATCCCCAACAACAATGTCTACACCGGCGACATCTCCGCCTTCGGCCGCAATCTCGCTGCGCACCCGCTCCAACTTCTCGCGGGTGCGTCCACCAAGGGCCCACCTCAGCGCGCCGGCGTCCGGAGAGGCGGCGATGTGCTCCGCGACCAGGCGCCCCGTGAACCCCGTCGCACCCCAGAGAATCAGGTCGTATTCCCTCTTCGATTTCGCCATGCTCGTCTCAGCCTCGCTCATTGCCGCAGGGGAAAGGTCCCGTGTACTGCCCCGCGAGTGGGATAGTCACAGGGATCGGGATTCGCACCCCCGGAAGCGCCTCAAGCTCGCCTGCGCGCGTCAGGGCTCGGCAACGACGCCCCGTGAAGGCAGCTACCAGAGCCACGCGGCGCCGCGCACACCACCCGCGTCACCGTGTGTGGCCGGGAGGATGGGCGTGTCACAGATACCGCCGTAGACGTAGTCCGCGAGCCTTGCGGGCACACCTTCGTAGAGGCGTCGCTCCCGCGACATGCCACCGCCGAGCACGATCACGTCCGGGTCGAGGACGTTGACGATGGCAGCGAGGGACCGCGCCATTCGGTCTTCGTAGCGTTCAACCGCAGCCACAGCTCGGGGATCGCCGGCGGCAGCCGCGGCGAAGATGGAGCGCGCGTCGCCGGCACCGCCGGATTCACGGTACCGCCGCGCGAAACCGCTTCCACTGAGCCACAACTCAACGCAGCCGGCGCGTCCGCAGTAGCAGGCGGGCAGCGGCAACTCATCATCTTGAGGCCACGGCAGGGGGTTGTGTCCCCACTCTCCGGCGACGTTGTTCCTTCCGCTCCACGCCTCGCCGTGAAACGTGATGCCTGCGCCGGTACCCGTACCGATGATGACCGCGAAGACGAGGTCGTAGCCCGCGCCGCTGCCGTCCGTCGCCTCTGAGACAGCGAAGCAGGTTGCGTCGTTCTCAACTCGCACCTCGCGCCTCAGCGCTGACTCCAGGTCCTGTCGCATATTACGACCGACCAGCCACTGCGCGTTCGAGTTCTTCACCAGGCCTGAACCCCGCCCGATCGCGCCCGGAATGCCCACGCCGACGGTACCCGCGCACTCGCACTCCTGCTCAGCTGCGCCGACCAGTGCAGCGATCGACGCAATGGTCCCGACGTAGTCTCCGCGCGGCGTCGCCACCCGTTGCCGAAAACGCTCTGCACCTTTGGCGTCGAGCGCCACGCATTCAATCTTTGTGCCGCCGAGATCGATTCCAATCCTGAGACGTGTGTCACTCTTCGCCATTGATCCGGGAGACCTCCCTCATGTGCAGCAAAGAGCATACTCAGCCCACCGACGCCATGCACGGTGCGCGGCCCTCCAATACAGACAGAGCACGTCACCTGTGGCAAGAGCGACTTTGCAATGGAGCTCGCAGGACCCAGGAGCAGAAATGAGCGAATCCGGACCCGTATTCAGCAACGTCAGCGTCGCTGCCAAAGCAAACATCTACTTTGAGGGAAGCGTGGTCAGCCATACGGTCACCTTCGCCGACGGCGAGAAGAAGACCCTCGGGCTGATCTATCCCGGCAGCTATCACTTCGGCACCGAAGCCGCCGAGAACATGCAGATCATCGCCGGAGAGTGCCACGTACGGATCGCCGGCGAAGAACGCTGGACGCCCTACGCGGGCGGCTCAGACTTCGATGTACCGGCCAACTCGTCGTTCGACATAGAAGTCGCCGACGGAATCGCGGAGTATGTGTGCTCATACATCTCGTGATCGGGATCGGGCCTGGCATCAGGCCCGGGAAGCCGCGGATGTCCTGCGCCGCTCCGCACGCGGCGACGCTGCTGCGCCTCGTGGTCGCGGCCGCCCTCCTCGCCGCCTGCGGTGCCCGCGAAGAGGCCGGTGGAGAAGAAGCCGCGGAAGCAGCCGCAGCACCGATGGACCCTGCTCAACCGCCTCCCCTTCACCACGCGCCTGAAACACACACCCTCCCTGCCGACGGAGAGGCGATCGCAACAAACGTCCTCTTTGAAGCGCTGCGCAACGACGATCGCGGCGCTCTCGATGCGCGCGATGTGTGGATGCAGAGCCTTCCGGACCTCTTCGCGCAGACCGATGAGCCGCACACGCCGCTATGTCGAGCCGACGGCTGGGAGCATTCCGACGTCCAGACAGGGGCCCTCGACGAGCACACAAATATCGTCGGCTTCATATGCAGTACGGGGGCGTACAACTTCGGATATCGGTATTTCGCCTACACGCCGGAAGACATCGAAAGCAGCTTCCGGCCGTTGGTGTTTGAGCGCTGCGATGCCGGCGGAGAGACCCGAACCCGCGACGAGCTCATCAACACACACCTGGGTGAAGCGGCTCACACGATCGAAGAGTACGCAAAGGCTCGCGGAGTCGGCGGTTGCGGTACCTGGTCCAGGCATCAGTGGAGCGACGAAACAGGCGAATTCGAGCTGACCGAGTGTCGCAGTATCAGCTGTACTGAAGCCGACGCGCGAATGCTCGAGGACGGCGATGACGAGAGCATGCTCAACGCCTCGACCTGGCCCCGCATTTATCCGCCGGCAGAGTTCGAGCCAACGGAATAAGCCGGACGACAGCAGCACAATTCCCGGCCGCCGGCCGTTGCATGTCCTGCCGCCCGCTGTTGTAGCGGCGCTCCCAACACCCTCGACGTGGGCAGGAGTGTGAGCGGGTCGCCGTACGCCGGCTCTGCCCGCTTGATGCAGCGCAGCGGCATCGTCCTACCGGGATTGGAACGCGGCCTCTGCGCTATCGCCCTTGATTTCTTCTGCATGCCGTCTACGGAGCACCGCGCAGCAACAGGAGCACATGAAAGATCACATCGGTATCGCGTCCATCGGGCTCAAGCTCCCGTCGAATTACCTGGACGTCCGGGATCTCGCCGCTTTTCGCGATGTCGACCCAAACAAGTACACCCGAGGCCTCGAGTGCGACCGCATCGCCCTGTGTGCTCCCAATGAAGACGTCGTCAGCCTGGCTGTCGGCGCCGCCCGCCGTGCGCTCCACCGTTGGGGCGGCGACCCGTCGCGAATCGGCCTGCTCGCGGTCGGCACCGAGACTGCAAAGGACATGAGCCGCCCCCTGAGCGCCTGGGTCGCAGACGAGCTGGGGCTGGGCGGTCGGGTACGCTCCTACGAAGTGAAGCACGCCTGTTACGCGGGCACCGTAGCCCTCAGGCAGGCGCTGGAGTGGAAGTGGTCAGGTGCCGCACGGGGTCAGGCTGCCCTTGTCGTCGCGTCCGACATCGCACTCTACGACGAGGCGTCCGGCGGCGAGCCCACACAGGGTGCCGGCGCCGTCGCGATGGTTGTCGACGAGCCGACGGTTGCCTCGGTGGGCCTCGACTCCTTCGCGTTCTCAGAGCCTGCCTTCGACTTCTGGAGGCCGGTCGGCGACCCCTGTCCAAGTGTGGACGGACCCCTCAGCCTCGCGTGCTTCAAGAAGGCGGCGCACGCCTGCTTCGCGGATCTGTGCGAGGCGCGTGGGGTATCGTTCACCGAGCTCGCCGCGTCTCTACAGGCGGTGGCCTTTCACGTGCCCTTCCCGAAGATGGTTCGGAAGGCGGCGGTCGAGCTGGCGGCCCACGCGGGCATGAGCGATGAAGACGCGGCCACCTTCTTCGAAGAGAAGGTCGCGCCGACGCTTCAATGGAACAAGCAGTGCGGCAACGCCTACACAGCGGCGCTGTGGATCGCGACGGCCCGCGCTCTGGTCGGGCTCGACCCCGGCGACGAGATCGCGTCGTTCTCCTACGGCTCCGGCTTCGGCGCCGAGCTGCTGACGCTGAGCGCCGGACCCGGCGCAGCGGCAGGCGCCTGGGCGGCAGACCTCGAGGCCGATCTCGCCGAGCGCACCCGGGTGACTCCGGAAGACTACATCGAAAACCGCCGGCAGCGGGATCCACGCTTCACTCCGGGACCGGAGCCTCGATAACTGCATCGGCGACAGGGCCGTCCACAACGTCGCCGACGAACCAATCGCCGGCGCGGTAGTGCTCCACGGCCTCGGCGGCGAGGACCGACCCTGCGGCGTAGGCGGGAATCGCAAGCAGAAGGCCGAAGAAGCCGAAGAGTGACCCGCCGACCAGCAGAACGACGATCACCATCACGGGGCTCATCCCGACCTTTTCACCGACAAGCTTCGGGGTGATCACGTACTGCTCCACCGTCTGCACCACGATAAACGACACCCCGACTGCGATGACCTGCGCGCTGCCGCCGTGAATCGCCGCCATCAGCATTCCCAGGGCGAGGCCGACGGCAAAACCGAAGTAGGGAACGACGTTAAGCAGACCGGCGACGATGCCGATCACCACACCCATGCGGACACCGATGACGCCGAGGCAGACGGCGTAGAGAACGGCGAGGACGATCGCGACCTGCACCTGTCCGCGAATCCAACCGCCGATCGCGGCATCCATGCGTGCCGCGCGCGTGGTCACTCCTTCGTGAAACCGTTGCGGGATCAGGCGCAGCGGCTTCCGTTTCAGCTCATCGAAGTCACGGGCAAAATAGAACACGAAGAGTGGGATCAGAACCAGGTTCAACAACGATGACGCCGCCGACACCGCGGCACCGGCGACTGTCATCACGCCGTCCTGTGCGGCGCCGGCGATTCCTTCCAGGCTCTGGTCCAGCTGTGAATCGGTCACGCCGAGCTTCTCGCCCAGGCCCTGCGCCCACTCCACTGCGTCTACAGCCAGGGCGGGCAGCCCGGCCAGGGCCGCGCTGACTTCGCCGGCAAGGGTGGGCAGGACGAGAATCGCGAATGCAACCGTCACCCCCAGCGACGCCACCGACAGCATCAGCAGCGCCGGCACACGGCCGAGGCCGCGGCGCTCAAACCAGTCGATTGCCGGGTCCAAAACGTAGGCGACAAGCATGCTGATCAGCACGGGCGACAGGATCGTCGCGAGTCGTTTCAGCGCGAAGCCCAGGGCAGCCAGCACAATGAGAACAACGAGCAACTGCGCGAGAATGCGCACCCAATCCCGCCCGGCGCCGGCCGGCCCTCCGCCTTCATTTCGGTTCGCAGTCAGCATGTGAGCCCACTATCACAGGGTCGCTCACTTCGCCTCTGCGATTGGGTGCTCGCGCATGGCAGCGATCGCAGCATGCGCGCGATCTCTCAGGTCATCGATGGCGTCGGATTCCGACAGCGTCGGGTTCGCAGTCAGCGGCTCGGCGAACTGCACGGTCACGCGGCGATCGGCAACGCGGCTCAAGTCGCCTGAATCCACATCGTCGCGGGACATCAGCTCATGGGTCCCGGAAATCGCGACGGGAACGACGGGGCGCCCGGCCCGCACGGCGGCGATGAATGCGCCCTTCTTGAAAGGCCTGAGCCTACCGTCTGAGCTGCGTGTGCCTTCGGGAAACACCAGAAGCGACGCCTGCGTTCGCAGCACCTCTGTGAAGGCGTCGACCACTGCAGCAGCTGCGGCAGCGCCTTTCTTCCGGTCGACAGGGATGTGTCCGGCCAGCCGAAGATGCCAACCGAGAAAAGGAACCTTCATCAGCGACCGCTTCGCCGCCCAGCGAAAGTCCCCGGGCAGGACAGCGCCGAGAATGAGGATATCGATCAAGCTCTCGTGATTGCTCACAAAGAGCAGACGCTCTTCGTCCTCGGGAATCCTCCCGACGATATCGATGCCGATGTTCAACGACGCGGCGGCGCCACGGCTCCAACGGCGGGCGGCATAAGTAGATGCCCGTCCGCCTGTTAGGGCGCCAGCGGTGACAGAAAAGCTCCCCCATGCCGCAGTGCGTGCGCCGAAGGGGACCCATTGCCGAAGCCAGCGCAGCTTTTCTTCTCTGCTCAATCGCAGATCCTGACGAAAGACGCCCCACTCCGAAACAGCCCAGGTCCATGTATCGCCAGCCCTCATGAGGCTGCACATACAAAAGCCGGCTGATTCATGAAAGGAAAAGCAAACAACAATTCATGACCTGTCAGTCACCTTTGTTTGCATGACCGAACAGTCACCTTTGTTTGCGTGACCGCGCGGTCATGTTTGCTTTCGTGACCGGCCGGTCACAGTTGAACAGCGACGGTAAAAAGACCCGGCGCTCACCCCATCAAGACGTGGGTGGTCGCCGCTGCAACGGGCTTATCAACGTCGTCCTGAAAGCAAACAACTCGAAGGTTCGAAATCCGTCTGCCGCGACGCAGAAACTCGGCCCTTGCGAAGGTATCCCGACGAGACGCCCGCCTCAGGTACTCGACTGTAATGTTGATCGTTCGCGGGAGCTTCTCCGGGAGGGTGGAGTGCAGCACGGTGATCAGAGCCGTGCTCTCCATCAGCGAGCCGAGCGTCCCCCCATGCAGTGCGTCCGCTTTCGCGTTGCCGACGATATGCTCTGCGTAGGGCATGGTTCCTGTCACGATCCCGTTGGCGACAGAGAACTGAAAGCCCATCATCTGAATGTAGGGAATCCGTGCCAGGACCGTATCGAAGCGGCCCGCCCGAATGTGTTCGTAAATCTCTTCAGGTAGCATCGCCACTGTCCGTGCCTGCGGGCTCCGGCGCCCCGATGATTCTGCCCGCGGACGCGCTGCGCATCAGCGCAAAGACGCCGGTCGCCTGAGCGATCTGCACCTCCAGGTTCCCGTGTTCGTCAGCGTGAAACGCCGCTCCACGAACAAAGGCAACATCGTGTGCGACACGGTAACAGGATGCCCGCCCGTGCATGGTCCTACGCGGCTCGGCGGCGCGCACGTAGTCGATCCTGAGGTCTAACGTGACGACGCGCATGTACTCACCGGCAGCAAGCATCACCGCGCCGCCCCCGGTGGCGTCCATCATCGCAGTGATGACACCGCCGTGCATCACCCCCCGCTCGACATCCCCCACCAGGTGCTCTGCAAAGGGTACCCGTGTGTGAAAGAACTCGGCGGAGAAGTCGACGAGCTCAAGACCGATCGCGCGGTTGTGAGGCACACCACCGAAGAAGTAGCGCTCGATCTGCGCACGTACCCGTTGTTTCGTTTCTGCGTCCACGAAACGCGGCTGTAGACGCACTGAGCCCTCGCGTCACGCGAATCGATGTGTGCCAAGTGGGTACCCAGCCGCATCCCATCCGGCTAGGTCGTGCCCGTCCGGACACCGTCCGGAAGCGTAGACCGGAAACCTCGGACGGAAGGAGACTTCGGTGGCGATAGAAATCGACGACACACGTAGGGAGCAGCTGATCTCGCGCCTGCAGCGCTTCTTCGGAGATGAGTTCGACGAGAACATCAGCGCGTTTCGAGCGGAACAGATCCTCGACTTCGCGATCAGAGCAGTCGGCCCGCAGGTCTACAATCAAGCCGTGCAGGATGCGCAGAAGCACCTGCAGAAGCGTCTCGATGACCTCGACGCCGAGGTGTACGAGCCGGAGATCTGACAGACCAACGGCGAGCTGAGCCCCGGTCTCATACGGCGGCAGCTGCCGTGCGCTCAATCGGCGATCACGGTCGCTGACAGCAGAGCATGCTCCGTGATCCCCGCCTGCACCTCGTCGACGATATATCCGGCAAAGCCCGGCTCTGCGTGGGTGGTCCAGTCGATCCCGTCGAAGATCTCGGCGGTGATGACCAGCTCAATTCCGGCGCGAAAGCGCAGCGGCCAGCCGTCATCAACCTTCCACTCGACAAGCGCCGTCAGCGTCATCGACGGAGCGCCGAATCCCTGAACCGAGATCGGCTCATCGAGCGTTGCCGTGGCCCCCGGTCGGTCTCGCACGGTGGCGGCGAACTCGAGCTCCGTCACTTCGAGCTCGACGGCGTGAATCTCACCGCGCGGAAGCTCACAGTCCGACCCGTCGCAGGCTAACTCAACGACGGCCCCGTCGCTGTCTGTCAGCTCAGCGTTCAGGTCCGGCGCAAAAGCGACGATCGCCGAGGTCGACGAGCCAGCCTCATTGATAACAACTTCTTCGTAGCTGACGAGTGATCCGTCGTCCGCGTGACAGTGTCCGTTATGACACAGGGAGTATCCCGCCGGCGGCGATGCAGGATCAAAGGTCAGCCCTGCGGCGCCATAGCGCAGCAGTTGCACGGACGAGACCGTGAACGAAAACCGCTCAAGGTCCACAAGATAATCGTTCGACGTGCGAATCTCGCCCTCGTCGCCTGCCCTCGATGCATCGTCGAACGTGACCGAGAGCGTCGCGCTCATCTCTGACCATGGGTTGCCGTCGTCGAACGCGCAGCCTGCGAGCGCTGCGACTGCCATCAGAGCTGGGAGGGTGCATCGCATCAGTAGCTGTGTGCTCCGTGGGCGCCGACCAGCACTTCGAAGGCTGCGAAGGCCGACCAGTCGGCACTATCGGCACCGCCCCGCTGATCACGCGCGCCCTGCAGACGGATTCGGGAGAAATGGGATGGGCGCCAGGTCACCTGCAGCGAGGTGCGGTGGCGCAGCGCGCTCCAGTCCGGGTCGAGCGGGTCGCCGTCGACTCCCGACACGGCCTCATGGCGACCACCAACTTCCCAAAAGCGCGAGATGTTCCACACAAGCTGCGAGTACAATCCCCAATCCGAGAGGCGCTCGTGCGGCAGCTGCCGGTTGCGATACAGGAACTCGCTCTGCCAGGAGAAGGCGGCGCCACGCGGGGAGTCGGTGGGCTTGTAGCGCAGGTAGAGGTCGAGGCCGTAGATCGCGCTTCGATTGTCCTGACCGGTCGGGTTCGGGCCGAACTGTGCCGAGGCTCCCTGGAACAGTGACCAGGGCCCGCCCAGCTCGAAGAACTGCTTGGCGAATACGGTGTAGAGGAAGTCCCCGACGCCGTTGATACCGAGGTCTTCGCCTCCGAAGAAGGAGCGCGCGCAGCACTCGCCATCCGCGTTGTTCGCCGACGCACCAATCTCTACAAACCATGGCAGCGGCGTCAGCCACGACGCTTCGAGGCCGAGACCGCGGCTGTTCTCGGATCCGAAGAACTTCCCGTGTACCAGGGGCTGATCGGCAAAGCTCCATGCGTGCGGGTGCGTCGCGTTGAGACGTCCGAAGCGAGTGAGAAACTGGCCGACTCGAAACTGCAGCCCGGCCGGCGCGGCGACGGTGGTTACGTAGGCTTCTTCGAGCTCAACGCCGAAGAGCGAAAACACGATATTGGCGTCGAAGCGGAAGTAGGGGTCGACCGACGAGCGCACATTCAGCTCCAACTGTTGAAGGTTGAAGCCGATGCGAGACGGATCATGCGCCCCGGTCTGCGCCGGTTCACCTGAGAACCAGGCGAGCGCAACATCGAGGATGAACGCGAGCTCGATCTGGATGTTGTCTGCGACGCGGATCGATGTGGGCGCTGCGACTGGGATGGGTTCATCGTCTCCCCCTTCGTCGAGCTCCAGCCCCTCTGTCAGGAGCTGCATCTCTTCGTCGCTGAGAGTCCGATTCTGGGCGCTACCCGGCACCGCGAAAAGCAAGCACACGGCCGCCAGCGTGGCGGCGCGGACAGCGGTCTTCCCGAAGGGCACAGCGGGACGACAAGACTGCGCACCCTCGTGAACCCACACGTTGGGTCGCCTGGAGCTACTCCCCATACCCCTCAGGATGCTCTTCGTGCCCGGCTTCTTCGAACACCAGGCTGACTTCGTCCTCCGACGTGGGCCCGAGCGCGATCGTCCAGGTACCCACTTCAAGGTCAAAGGTGTGCTGAACTGCAACCTCGGAGCACTCATCTACGGCAACCGTCTCCTCGGGTGTCACCGTCTCTCCGACGGATGAGGTCATTGCGAAGGGGATGTCTGCGGAGAGGAAGAACACGAACTCCGCGTCGTCGTCTGCGCTGAACTTCACGAAAGCAGGCTCTGTACCTGATGCGGCGTCGAGAGCAATGCGCACGGCCGTGTGTTCGAGCGTCACGTCCGGCGCCGACGCTGCGTCGCCTGTTGCAACGACGTCTTCGAAGGGGCCATCAGCGGTGTGCTCGCAGGCCTCTTCGACGATGCTCCCGTGCTCCTCATGCATGGCACCCTCGTCATCACAGGCGGATGCGAGCGCCGCTGCAACAAGGACGCATCCAAGCGCCAATGCACGGCCGATGGGCACAAATCGCGGCCCGGGTGTCTCTCCGGGAATGGTGAATACGGTGGGCCTGGTTTTCGTTCGGATCGTTATCATTTCCACTGCTCATGAGGTTGCGAACGGACGCGCCACAGGGTAGAGTCGCCGGAGTGATATTGCAAACCTATTATCATTAAGACTGTCCGGCAGTCTGTAACCACTCATCGGGACCGATGCGAACCACACTCGTCCTTGCCTTCACGATCGCCGCCCTGGCGCTATCGACGGTCGCTTCTGCGACGGTTCGTGTTGTCGCCACCCTGCCCGATCTTTGCGCGATTGCTGAGGAAATCGGCGGCGATCATGTCGACGTCTCCTGCCTGGTTGAGCCAGGCGAGGATCCGCACTTTGTCGATCCGCGACCAAGCTTCGTCGTCGCGCTCACCCGCGCAGATCTGCTGATCGCCAACGGCGCTGAGCTTGAAGTCGGATGGCTTCCCACGCTGCAACAGAGCGCTCGGAACCGGAGAATTCTGGTTGGCGGACAGGGCTTCATTCGAGCGAGCGACGTCGTTGAGGTGATTCACAGCGAGGGCCGCGCGGATCGTAGCCGAGGGGATGTCCACGCCGGCGGAAACCCGCACTTCAGCTTCAGTCCGAGACACATGATTCCGGTGGCGGATGCGATCGCGGACCGACTCAGCACCATCGACGCGGATCACGCTGCGGACTACGCGAGCGCCCTCTCGTCCTTCACGGAGCGTGCGCAGGCCTTCGCTGACGAGCAGGCGCAGCGCTTCGCGAATCTGTCTTCACGACGCATCGTCACCTACCATGAGTCCCTGGCCTACCTCCTCGAGTGGCTGGGCCTCGAGCAGGCGGCCACCATCGAGCCGTTGCCGGGCGTCGCACCAAACCCACGGCACGTCGCGAACGTTGTTCAGGCGATGCGCGCGGGCGATATCCGCGTGATCGCGCAGGAGCGCTACTATCCACACAACACCGCCGATCGAATCGCCTCCCTCACCTCAGCGAGTGTGGTACTGTTTTGCGGCGGGACCGAGAGCGGATCGACGTACCTTGACCACGTGAGGCAGAACGTGGACGCCCTCTATGATGCATTGAGCGGTGCGCAGTGAAGAGTCAGCGAAAGACACGTCAGAGAAAAGCGATTCGCGCGGCAATCGAGTCGGCCGGGCGGCCGCTGAACGCGCACGAGATCCTCGATTGCGCCGGCCGCGATCTGCCGGATCTGGGCATCGCGACCGTGTATCGATGCCTGAAGAGGCTCGAGAGCGAAGACTTCATCTGCAGGGTCGAGATCGCCGGACAGGCAGCGCGCTACGAGCTGGCCGGCCTTCATCATCACCACCACTTCTTCTGCGACGACTGTTCCCGTGTCTTCGATGTACCCGGTTGCGGGCTTGCAGCGCTGAACGCGCCGGAAGGCTTCGCCGTGCGCGAGCATGAAGTTGTATTGCGCGGCCTCTGTTCTGAATGCGCTCCGGCGACGGCACTGTGAGCGATGCAAGCCCGCTGCTTCGTACGGAAGAGCTTGAGGTCGGGTGGTCGCGGCACGCCCTTCTGCCGCCGGCCAACGTCACCTTCGAGAAGGGGTGTTTTTGGGCTGTGATCGGACCAAACGGCTCCGGCAAGAGTACCTTCGTGCGGACACTGCTGGGCCTTCAGCCGCCGGTGGCCGGCCGCCGTATCGCGAAACCGGGCCTGCGTGTCAGCTTCATGCCGCAACGCGCCGACGTTCACTCCCGTGTCCCTGCCCGTGCTATCGACGTCGTACGGGGCGGCGTCGACCGCCATCTCAGCTTCCTGAACCCGCTCTACCGACGCCGTGTTCGGAGCGATGTGGACCGCGCTATCGAAAGCACACAAATCGGCGAGTTCAAACATCAACAGTATCGAACGCTGAGCGACGGCCAGCAGCAACGGGTTCTCCTCGCGCGCGCCCTCGCTTCGAACCCCGATGTGCTTGTCATGGACGAGCCGACCAGCGCCATGGATGTCAACGCCGAGCGTGAGGTGTTGCGCATCATCCGACATGTGGTGGATGATTCCGGAGCGCTCGTCATCATGATCAGCCACCACCTCCCGGTCATCGCGGAGTTTGCGACCCACGGCCTGCTGCTCGACCGCGTACACAGCTACGTCATCGCCGGCCCGCTCGCCGAGGTGTCTGAGACGCCGGAATGTCGCCACCTGTTCGGCTCGGCGCTGGACACGCACCGCCACACAGGCGGGCACAGCGCCATTGCGGGTTGCCATGAGTAGCTCGGCTGATCTCAAGAGCTTCTTTCAGCTCTGGGAGTTGTTTGAACAGGCGGTGCTCGCGGGGGTGTTCTGCGGCGCGATGCTGGGGGCCCTGGGTGTGTACATCGTCGCGCGCCGCATGGTCTTTCTGAGCGCGACCGTGGCGCAGATGTCCAGTCTTGGTGTGGCGCTGGCGTTCGCTTCGTCTCAGGTCGTGCCCTGGTTCCGATCCTGGGAAGGTGTCGCCGCTGTCATGGGTGGCGTCGGGGTTGCGGTCTGGACCATCGTGTCGCCGCTCTTCTCGACGCCGCAGCTCGGCGCGCTGTCGATGGCGATCGTCACCGCGCTGCTCTTCGTAAACCGGGACCGCGCGTCCTCAGAACGGATGCTCGGTGTGCTCTTTGTTGCCGGTTCGGCGACGACATTGGCGGTGGCGCCATTCATCGTCGAAGACATGCATGACGTGCAGTCGCTGCTCTTCGGCACAGCTGTTATCGTTGAGGAGGGCGACTTTCGGACCCTGCGTGCGATGTGTGTCGTGCTACTCGCCATGCAGCTGCTCTTCTGGCGTGGTTTTGTCGCCGTTGGCTTCGACCGGTTGGACGCCCGCGTGCGCCGACTGCCGGTCACGGCGATCGAGCTGGTCCTGCTGGTCAGCCTCGCGATCGCCGTGGCTGTATCTACGAGGGTCATCGGCGCGCTCCCGTCCTTTGCTTTCAGCATTCTTCCGGCAATGGCGGCGCTGCGACTGGCTCCCAACATGCAGTGGGGTCTCGTTGTGGGCGCGATACTCGGCGCCTTCAGCGCCTTCGCCGGGTACATCTGCGCCTTTCTTTACGACCTGCCCGTAGGCGCATCTCAGGCGGTGATCGGCGTTATGATCGTTGCCCTCGTCGAGCTGTCAGGGCTAGCGATCGCAGCCCCGGGCTGGATTCGACGACGAGTTCGCGACCGTAACACACAGCCCTGAAGCGCAGCGCGCCGTCGCCTGAAACAGAGGCGGCGCGCGTGCGCACACGCCTATGGAGCCGGCGCGCCTCGGTCGTCAATTCGCCAGCCCTCGGGAACCGCTATCGCCCTGCGTGTCGCGTCATCAAAGGCCGCCATCGTCGGGACTACCGAACACACAAGGCGATGGCCGACATACACTTTCTGTTCGAGGGTCATGCTCTTTGTCCCGATGCGTGAGGCTCTCGTTACGATGTGAAATTCATCGCCAAAGCGCCCTTCTGAGTGGTAATTCAGCTCAAGGCGAACGAGCACAAACCACGGGATTTCGGCGCGCGGTATCGGAATCGCACGAAAGAAGTCCGCGCGCCCTACCTCGGCCCAGGCGGCATAGGAGCCGGACGAGACGTGACCCATCGCATCGGTATCCGAAAACCGTACCTGCACTTCTGTGCGAACTTCGGGCAGCAGGATGGGGTCTGCGTTCATGTACAACCTCGATGTTTGCTTCATGCTCGTTTGGAAAGTGGGCGGCCGACGAGATTCGGCGACGCCCAACCCGTCACCCGGCGCCGCACGGCGCTTCAGGACAGGGACGCAATCGCGCACTCAAGCTCTCTGACAATTCGCGTCTGATCCCGGAC
>JAUICO010000001.1 GCA_030427825.1 bacterium
CTTCGCTCAGATTGCTCTCGACAAGAAAGGTGGTGACAGCGCTGATCGCGTACAGGGTCACCCCCATGCCGACCCATGCAAGGACGATCGTAAAGACGATCAGCGCCTCGCGGTTCGCGTGGGTCTGGATTGCGATCACCTCACCATAGCCAACCGTCGTCAGTGTGATCGAGGTCATGTAGACGCAGTCGATCAAAGAAAACTCGCCGCCGCTGAGGGCATGAAACCCCAGCACGCCGATCACGCAGGTCGTGAGCAGAATCAGCAGCGGCCGCGACAGGCGACGCGCCAGCTCACGAACGCCCCGACGCTCGAGGGTCAGCCCATAGCGCGCCGCCACCGCCGCGGTTGAGCTCGCGCTGCCTGTAAGTTGCGCCGGTGGAGCCACCGTCGAGATCCTCCAGCCGTCGGACATCGAACGGCGTGATAAGATACAGCCGACGTCTTCATCCACTATACCGGTCAGACGATCAACTCCCTCGTGTTTCTCAGCTTTTGTTGTCGCTCCGTCTGGCGTACGGGTCGTCGCACGGCACTGCGCTGCATCTCGACGAATACATGTGGGGCCATAGTTGGCTACGTTGTCAGAGCCACGAAAGTTCGGCACCTACACCGGTGTGTTCACGCCGACGCTACTCACGATCGTCGGCGTCATCATGTACGTGCGGCTGCCCTGGGTGATGGGCAACGCCGGCCTCGTCTGGGGCTGGCTGATCATGGCCGTCGCGATCGGAATTACACTGTGCACCGGGTTGTCTCTCTCCTCGATCGCCACCAATACCCGCATCGGTGATGGCGGCGCCTACGCCATCGTTCAGCGATCGCTCGGCTTTGAGATCGGAGGCAGCATCGGGGTGCCTCTGTACCTGACGAGACCCCTGGGCACGGCGATGTACATCTTCGGCTTTCGTGAGGGGTGGCTGTGGGTTTTTCCCGATCACCCGCCGTTGCTCGTCGACAGCGCGGTCTTCGCAGTCATCTTCGCGCTGGCGTACATCGGCGCGGACGTGGCATTTAAGGTGCAGCACATCATCATGGCGGTCATCGTCGGCTCGATCGTTTCAATTCTGGCGAGCCCCTCGCTACGTAGCTCGACGCACACGGTACCTCTCATCGGCGACTTTCCCGGCTTCGCAGAGAGCGGCTTCAAGGGAACCGACGTCTGGGTGGTCTTCGCGCTCTTCTTTCCGGCGACCACCGGTATTCTCGCGGGCACCAACATGTCCGGCGAGCTGGAGAATCCGCGCAAGTCGATCCCCGCAGGCACCCTGTGGGCAATCGCTGTCAGTACCGTTATCTATCTTGTGCTCGGCTTTGCTGCCCTCAAGATGGGAACGACCGATGAGCTGACGAACAACTACAACTTCTTTATCGATAGGGCCTTCTACAGACCCATTGTCCTCGCCGGCCTTCTGGGCGCGACCTTCTCGTCGGCACTGGCGGGGTGTCTTGGCGGGCCGCGCATTCTGATGGCGATGGGCGAGCACGACCTCGTGCCGGGGTCAGGATGGCTGAAGCGAAAGGCACGCAACGGGGAGCCGCGCAACGCCATCGTGGTCACCGCAGCGCTCACATACCTGGCGCTGCTTCTGCGAGACCTGAACGCGATCGCCCCGATGCTGACGATGTTCTTTCTGATCACCTACGGCACGATCAATGTGGTGCTGCTGATTGAGACGAGCCTCGGATTGGTGAGCTTTCGCCCCAGCATGCGAGTTCCGATCTGGGTGCCCTTTCTGGGCGCGCTCGGATCCATCTTTGCGATGTTCATCATCAACGCGACGTTCGGCCTGATCGCAGTCGGTGCGGTAATCGCAATCTATGTGTGGTTGCAGCGACACATCGGTCGGCGGGGAGGCGACGATGTAAGAAGCAGCATGTTTGTGTCCCTCGCCGAGTGGGCGAGCTCGCGTGTCAACGTGCTGGATACCGCCGGAGTTCGAGCCTGGAAGCCGCGGATACTGGTGCCGGTAACAAACCCGGACGAGATCCGCGGCGAGTTTCAGTTCCTGGTCGAGCTGGCGCGCCCAGAGGGCTCACTGAATCTGATCGGACTCTGCGGCGGCCCGGAAGAGGAAGCCGAGCTGCGTCCGGACATCGAGCGCCTCGGTACCTCGCTGCAGGCCCACGATATCTCGGCCGTATGGTCCGTCGTCCACGAACCGAACCTGCGCAGCGGCACGCTCAACAGCCTCCTCGCCCTGCAGAGCGCCTTCTTCAGGCCGAACATGGTGTGTGTGCGTCATCCACCGGCAGATCGGCGCGATGAAGTCTACGGTCTGGTAAGAGATGTGCACCGCGCCGGTGTGGGCGCCCTTGTGCTCGCGGTGCACCCGGAGGTGCGCTTCGGACAGAAGGATGTAGTCAATGTATGGCTGATCGAGCAGAGCCCGGATTGGTCGGTGGAGTCGACCCTGCGACACCAGGCCAACATCAACCTGTTGCTGCTGATGGGGTACCGCATCGCACGCTCCTGGGGTGCTCAGCTGAATCTCGTGTGCGCCGTGCGAGACCCGAGCCAGGGAGAAGCCGCCAGGCGCTACCTTCTTGAGCTCAGCGACCTGGCACGATTGCCGGAACGCACCAGCTCCGTAGTCCTCACCTGTTCCTTCGCAGACGCGATGGTGACCGCGCCGCCCGCCGACCTGCAGATTCTCGGTGTCGGCGTGAACGCAAGCGCAGATGTGGTCGATGTCATGCTCGAACGCGCCGGCTCCAGCGTACTTGTTGTCGCCGATTCCGGGCAGGAGAGCGCCCTGGCGTAGCCCCACACGAGCGCCCGCAAAAGCGCAGCTCTGAGGCGGGCGCCCGAGGCAATTCGCTTCGCGCCAACCTGCCGGCCCCTGTGCCGTGCGAGCGAGCGCGTCCGGAAGCCCCCGGGCGGACGCTCAGGGCCGTGAAGTGTCGGCAACTCCGGGGCCACTGTGCTAAGGCCCATACATGAACCGTGCAGCGCGGTGCGTGCATGTACACAGTGGAGCGCAAAAAAATGAATGCGAACAAGCCGGGAGTCTTCTCGCGGGTCGTGGTCGTCCTCGCAGCATCGATGCTGATGTTGTCCGGATGCGATACTGCCGATGACGACATCGATTCGGACGTTGATACCGCTAACGGCGACGCGTCGGACACAAACTCGCCGGATACCACGCCGAACGATGCCGGCGGAGAGGATGTCACCGAGGTTGTAGAGGCCGACTTCAGTATCGAAGCCAGGGACCCCGCACCTGACGCTACGGCTCCCACCGGGACCGCCGTATCCGTCACCTTTAACGCCGACGTCGACGCGTCGACGGTCGACGACACCAGCTTCGTGGTCTCGGGAACGAACGGTGCTGTGGAAGGCACCCGTGAGGTTGTCGGCCGAGACGTTACATTCGTGAGCGTAGATCCACTGGACGCCGAGTCGACATACGATGTGCAGCTGTCCACAGCCATTCTTGACGTTGACGGGCGTCCACTGGACGCAGCGGCTCAATGGAGCTTCACAACAGGACCGTCATTGGAGATCGTCTCCATTGAGCCCGTGGATGGGGCAACGGACTTCAGCAGCACCGATCCGATCCGCGTTACCTTCGACATGCCCGTCGATCCGGATTCGGTCACGGACGAGACCTTCCAGGTAACCGGAAGGGGTTGGGTCGACGGCACCTACTACACCGGCGCGTTTCCGGGGACGATACGGATCGTGAGTGACACCGTCGTTGAGTGGCGCGCCGTGGGCGGGGCGCTCCCGGAATTCGGTACAACGATTCAGATCACCGTCGGCGACAACATCCGATCCGTCGACGGTGACGCCCATGGCGAGTTTGTTCGGACCTCGTTCACGACGAACTTCCTCTCCACCAGTTTCTACTACAAGCTCCGCCTTGAAGGGCGCAGCGTAGATTATGCGCTCGGCCTCAATGGAGATAACCCGGTGATGACGCTGGACACCGGCGCGAGCACGGACTGGTACATCGTCAGGCTCAATGGCACGGACCGACTCGGTATCTGGAATCATGGCCGCGAGCTGGCCCTCGACGCCCAGGTTGGGAGCGTCGCCACGGTCAAGTCATGGACGGGACAGGCCGGTCAGGGTTGGGAGCTGGATTCCTACGGCGGACGCCCCGGCGATGACTACCCACACACAAGCACCGGTGTGCACTTCATCTGCAACTACGTCTCGGGCGCGCAGCTTTGTTTGAAGCAGGAGACGGTCGACGGCGTGAGCGGGTTCTATCTCAACCCGCGCGGAAGCAGCATCTACTCGCTGTTCTACTTCGCACGTAGCGGCCCCCGCTGAGTCACGACCTGTGCGGCCTGTGCGCGCCGGCCCCGGTCACTCTGATATCGGAGCCTGCTCGGGATCCTCTGTGGCGATGCACGTGCCCGTTCAACGCCAGATCCCGAAACCAAACGCAAACTTGAAGAAGCGCGGCGCGCCGTCGACGGCGAAGGAGAGTTTCCAGTCGATCCCAATCGGGACTCGGATGTCGAAGCCGCCTGTGCCGTGCAGGCGGCCACCCTGACCTTCGTACCGTGATGGATCCCAGTGGCTCCCCGCTCGTACGATGAGCAGGTTATCGACGACTTCGCTCTCGACGCCCAGGCGCGGGCTGAGTGTGATGCGTGTGCCCGCACGCAGGTCGGAACCGGCGATCCAGGAGGAGGGCCCGAGTGCGTTCGGTGAACGCGCCGTGACCTCCAGGGACGCACTTAGCAGTGTGTATCCCCGCGCGAGGTCCTCGGGGCTGCGACCTTCCGCGACATGGGCTCGGGATGACACGCCCCACGAAGGCGCCGGATTGTAGTTTCGTGGCCCAAACATGTAGCTGCCGGCGAAGCGCACCTGGCCCGGCGCGAAGAGCACCGGGGGAGGCTCGCCGGTGCTTGTATCGGCGACGGTTTCGGCCCGCATCGGTGTGCGCACAGCCAGTGCCAGCCTCCAAGGTTGATTGCGTGGCTTGTACAGGGCGCCCACCTCAAGGCCGAAAGCAGTGTCAGTTTCTGCGATCGACTCCGTTTCGACGCTTGTCGCCGCGCCGAGTGTGAACACACCCAGATCGAGGCGACCGCCAAGGGTGGAGATTCCGTAGCCGATGCCGGCGAGCTGTTGATTGAAGCTGCCTTCGCCATTGACCTCATCGGTGAACTGCAGGCTGACGCCCGAGAACGCGATGCCCACCGCATGCCGCCCGAATTGGAGCTGAAGTGCGACGAATGCAAGCACCGACGAGTCCCACTGTGAGGCCAGTCCGGACTGGTCCAGGTCGCGGCCGCTGCCGCCCCGCACGACGCTGAGGTTCAACGCCATGGACCAGGCGAAGCGCCTGTCCAGTGTGTGCTGCATCCGATTCGGGAGGGACGCGGGGTTCTCGAGGAGGCCGCCCGCACCTTCCGCAACAGAGGCATAGGCCCCGGACAGTCCGACGATACGTGTATTCGCGAGCAGCGGTCCGCTGTGCATTTCTACGACCTCGCGCTCACCGGTCTGGGCATGGGCGGCCGGCGCACACAGGACCAGGGCGATGCAGGTACAGAGCAGGAGTGGTCCGACTCTACGCCGGCCGGCCGGCGACTCGCGGCGGGGCTCCGCGACCGACGGTGCCTGATTAACCCGCTGGATCCATCGCATGACGACAACAGTAGTTGAACTGATCTCGATTCCGAAGCGCGAGAGGGTCGAGCATGGCGCGCTGCCGGCGCAATGTCACGGAACCGTGAACTCGACGGCGTCGCTTGTCCGGTCGCCCGGGTTGCGCACGATGACTGTGTGTGTGCCCGCGCCGAGGGCGCTGCTGCCGTCGATGACGGCTACGCCCGCGCTCTTCGAGTCGGCGACGGTAACGGCGTATCCGCGATCCACAGCGCTTCGGCCGTCCAGCTCGAAGGTTGCCTGCGAGCTGAATCCCGTACCGCGAATCACGTAGCCCGGAACCTGCTGACCGCTGACTTCAACCGCTCGCACCTCGACTGTGTCCACGACCGGGGTGACCGCCTGCGGTTGAATCTGGAAAATGGCCGCGCCTGTGTCTGTGGTGTGGCTCGCGATTTCAACGCCGGCGTAGTCAATCAAACGGAAGGTCGCGGATTCGCGAACCAGCAGGCCGTCGTCGTTGACGAGGGTCGCGTTGAAGGTCGCGACACCTCCGGAAATGAGAGTGCTGGGAACCGCCAGGACCACCCGCGCCGGACTGCCTGTCGAAACTCGAAACACGCGCGTCGCCGGACGAACCACCCAGCGTTCTACCGCGTGGTCATTAAAGCGACCGGCGGCCGTCGAGAGGTTTACTTCGACAGGCAACACAAGGTCCTCGGCGCCGCCGGGCGTGATCGTGCCGCTCAACTCGCCGCCTTCGATAACTCCACACACGCGATCAATCTGCGGATTGTTTTCCACGCACACAGTCGCGCCTTCGATGTCCGCCGCCGGGTACCCTATCAGGTCCGAAATCTCTTCTGCTGTGATGACAAAGGGTGCCGCCTGACCCGCGACCGCGTCGATCTCAACGGTCTCATCGCGCATGAATCGCCAGGCGTCGCCGCGCCGCCGCGCCGCGACATCAAAGGCAAGGGTTGTCACAGCGTTTGTCGAACCCGCCGCTGCATAGGTGACCAGCGAGTTCATTCGCTCACGTTCGGGCCACACCGCTTCCATCAACGCAGCCTCTTCGGCGACGCCGATCGAAAGCTGGTTTGCGCTGTTCTCAGATGCGTCGACGGCGTCAGAAGTTCTGGCGATGATGCCGTCGATGGATGCGTTAGCGCAGTTGCTGCACGCAGAGTCCGCGTCGCTTGTAACAAACTCGTTGACCCAGTCTGCCGCCGTGGGCGCCGGGACGAACTGCGCAGAGCCGGTTCCTGTGGGTGATGACAACATCTCGGCAAGGGGTGCGACCGAGGCCCAGGCCTCCTGCCGGTTTGCGTCGAGCGCGTCCGTCGGTGGCGAAGCGGCACCGGCCTGGGCCGTCGCAGCAAAGTCGCGCAACGCCGGCGCTGTTTGCGCCTGTGTGTTGGTTCGTGTCGACTGCGTTTGGTTGGGCGCACCGGGACATCGATCACCAACTCCCGAGACCAGCAGAAAGGCCTTCGCGCTGCCGGTGTCCGTAGACCGCTCGATGGTAATTCCACCGTCCGTGATTGCTAAGGCCGGGATAAAGTCGGGCAGAAAACTGATCCCGACGAGCCCCGGGCCGTACGAAATCCCGATGCCGGTATCAAACTGCATGAAGCGGGCGAGGGCGGGGAATCCCGGTCCACTCGTGCCGGGCACAATCTCTTCGAGCATACCAAACCCGACACTGGTAAAGGGCGCCGGCTCCCAGGAAATGCCGAGGTTTCGCCCGGTTGACATCGTCTCGGCGGAGATTCGCTGCGGGTCGGACTCCGGAGAATGCATCAAGCCCATCGAGTGGGTGAGTCCGATCCCCGCGACGTCCAAAGTGACTTCGATGCCTTCGCTGAACTGCAGCGAAAAGTAGAGCCCATCCGGGGCGTAGTGGTTTGCCCAGGTGTACTCATGCAGGGTGCAGAATGGGAAATCCGCCGCCTGACAGTCGGTTGCAGGGAGCAGCACGCTGCCGGTGAAAGAGTTCCAGTAGGTCCAGCCATTGAATGTGGGGATGTCCTCGTAGAGGCCACCAACGGCGCGCTCCGCGCAGCCATCGTCGTCATCTTCGTCCAACCAGTCCGGAATACCGTCGCCGTCCACATCACCGGTGCCTTCGTCCGCTGTGTCGGTACCGTCACCGTCGTCGTCGGTGTCGCGGCTGTCCGGTGTGCCATCGTCGTCGGTATCCCGTGTTCCTTCCGCGCGATCTGGAACCCCATCACCGTCCGAATCGTCATCGCGGCGATCCGGAATGTCGTCGTCATCCGTGTCGCGACTGGGGTCGTCATCGTCTTCCAGCGCCGAGGGGATGCCGTCCCCATCGTCGTCGGCGTCGAGATAGTCCGGGATGCCGTCGGCGTCCGAATCGACGTCGCCTTCGTCGGCGGTCGCCACGCCATCGTTGTCGTGATCCACAGCCCCTTCGTTCAAATCGGGGACTCCGTTGCCGTCGAGATCGGTATCGCAGGCGTCTCCAATTCCGTCCCCATCGGTGTCCCATTGCCTGGGGTTTGGTGCCGCAGGACAGTTGTCATCGCAGTCGCTGACGACGGTGGATGCGCAGGGTGCGTCTCCGGCGGTGCCGCTGTCGTCGCCATCACTACCGATATTGTCGCCATCCGGGTCTTCTGCGCAGGCGTCGCCGATGCGATCCAGGTTCTCGTCTGCCTGGTCTGCGTTTTGGACGAAGGGGCAGTTGTCGGAGCATCCGGTGACCTGGCCGCCGGTACAGACGGCGACCGAGTCGTCTTCGGGCACCCCGTCCCCGTCGCGATCCCGCAGCGCAGCGCCCATTCTGAGCACTGTACCCCGTTCGAAGCGCGGTCGTGGGTCGAATGCCTCGACGAGGGACTCCATCGTTCGTGGGCTCAAGTCGGCGGCACGGGCCGCACCAAAGGAGATATGCGCAAGCTCGGCTCGACCCTGCAACGGGGGTGCAGGGACAGCGAGTGCGCTCGGTCGCGTCTCGGTGCCGTCGCCGGCCGCCAGGTCCGCGATGGTGCTCCGATATTCGCTCTCGGGCAGGAGAATCACCTCGACTTCGTCCGAGACGATCACCTCGCCGCCGACCGTCGCTTCAACTACGAAGCCCGGCGCCGCACCGGCCCCTTCCGGCTCGTAGGTAAACAGCCCGTTGCTGGTTGGCGCTGCGCTCTCGTCTACATTGCCGCCATGGTTTGTGCCGCCCGATCCGCCTTCGTCTCCGCACGCACACAAGGCGGCACCGGCCACCAACAGGCAGATGAACGGGAGCCGACGCGGCCGCCGGACACACGCGCTCGCTACGGGTACAGATGTCATCGTCACCATTGGCAGTATCCCTCGCCGTCAGAAAAAACATCGGGGAGGCAGAATCGATCATCCGGGCAACCGGGATCTTCCGCCAGGTAATCACAGGGGATCGCGCAGGTGCTCAGCACACAGACGTAATCATCCGGGCAGGTTTCCGCGCCTTCAAATATTCCACCACATGCCCGAAGACACTCATTTGATGATTGCGAGCAGGTCAGGAACTCGCCGCCCCCGCAATCCCAGTTCCCATCACAATCATCCCCGATCCCCGCGTCGCCATTATAGACTGCCGTGCAAACACTGCCCATCTCATCTTCGGCGTCCACACAATCATAGCCCACGCCGGCTCGACAGTCCGCGCGAGAGGTACAGACTTTGGCGCAGCCGAGCAGCGAAGGACGCTCGAAGTTCACGCCGTTGATGACAACGTCGCGGAACCCTTCAGGACATTCGCGTCCGATGCCGGTGCCGCCAGAGTTTGTTGTGCACATGCCGTCCTTAAAGCCTACGGATTCGCCATAGCAGGCGTTCCCGCTGATTCCCGATCCGCCGCAGTCATCGACGTCACGGCAGGGACCTCCGGTGTTGATGGGTTCCGGCGCAGGCTGGCAGGTGTTCAGGTAGCACGCGTAGCCGTCAGGGCAGGTCTCGGTGTCGGAGTCTGCATCGCACAAACGCGTGCAGAAGCTCTGCGAATCGCTCGGCGGCGTGCCGCTGGTATCAAATCGCGCGGGGGTCACGCAGCGCGCTTCTTCGCCGCCCGAGCACTGCCAGATGCCGCTGCACGGCTTTCCGAAGCCGCGGTCGCCGGTTCCGTATAGGTAGCACTCTTTGGCGCCGTCGCCGTTTGCGTCGTAACAGCGGTATCCCAGGTCGCGACAGTCGTTGTCACTTTCACAATCTGCGAGACAAACACCAGCAAAGGCGAAGCCGAAGTCAGTCGACACCTCGGGAAGTCCAAGCTCCGCGCATCCGCTCGTGTTTCCGTCAAAAGGACAGATGCAGGTTGATTCCTCAGGGCATCCGGCGACGGCGCAGTCGTTTCGGGTGCAGTACCCGCCGGCAAAGCCGGTTCCGAACCCGTTCGGGTTTGAGCCGTCGTCGCGGATGGCGGGCGCGCAAAGGATGCCGCTGTCGGATGCACCTTCTACGTTGGCGTCATCGCAATCTTCGTCAACCACACACGGGCTGCCGACATCGCCGGGAGGCACGGGGCAGTCATCGTCGTTCTGATTCGTACAGATGCCGAGGAGGTTTCCAAAGGATGAGCAGCAGCCGTCGCCGTCCGCGCAACCCCTCGGTGTGTGTACACATACCGCCCAGCAATATTCGGGCACACCGTAGAGACTGTCTTCGGTGCAGGGGTCTTCGTCATCACAACTGGTAGGGCAGTTGCCGTCGCAGAGCTCGGGCACCTGAACCTCGCCGTCGCCGCATACATAATCACACTCGGCGTCCGGTCCTCCCTCGCAGTCGACGTGACAGCAGGGCAGGTCCACAGCAACACCGTCCAATGCGAAGGGATCCAATGGGATAATATCGTCCTGGTCGATCGGGTTTCCTTCTCCGTCGGTGTACACTGCGCCGGCTGCGAAGTTGCCGCCCTCTTCGGGGTCCTGCCCGGCAGCCGGATCGTTCGGGAACGCCCCTGTGGCGCCGCTGCCTGTGCCAAAGCCCAATCCGTCGGCGCCGAGTGCTGCCTGTACTTCGGGACAACCGGCGATTGCGCCACCGGCGAAGAGAGCGCCACCTGCGGCGCCGGGCCCGGCGGGAGAACCGCCGCATTGATCGCTCTGCGGCCCGCCTACGCCGGGGCCTGCGCCACCGCCGCCGCCGCCGCCACCGCCGCCACCGCCGCCGCCACCGCCTCCGCCGCCACCCAGGCCGGCCGGAGTACAGGTGACACACTGCGGGCAGGTCGACTGATCGTCGGGGATTTCCGTGTTGGCGCCGCTGTCGCTGTCGCCGCAGGCGGCGAGGCCGAGCACACACATCGCGGCAATGGCCGAGACCATGAGCCTATTCGACGAGGTCATTGTGCACCTCCCGAGAAGGTAACATCTTCTGCCTGTTCGGGAGCAGCCTCCGGGTCCCAACAGCCGGCAGAGAAGTGAACGATGTGATCGGGGATGGCGTTGCCGTTGCTGTCTTCGATGAAGGTGACGAGTCCGTTGTCGTCGTAGCTCCACTCGGAACGGCTGACGCTGCTGAACTCCCAATCCTGCCACTCGAGCGAGGTGATTCGGCCCAGGTCGTCGTAGGTCGGCGTCGCCCTGAAATCGATGATGTCGTCGAGCTTGTTGTCGACGACCCAGCGTTGCAGCTGCCCGTCGATGAAGAACATGCGCATCCAGATGTCGATGGTGCCGTCGTCGTTCAGATCGATCTCGAGAGTGATGAGCCCGGCGTCCTCGCTCGCGTAGACGCTGTGGGAGGGTCCGCATGCCAGGGTGTAGTAGGCCCGGGCGGGGTTCCATTTTCCGAAGGCGCTGGACGGTACGCCGACGCTGACCTGCAGCGAATCGACCATGTCGTCGTCGGCGATCGCGTCGACCTGGTAGAGGTCGATGAGGTCGAAGAGCCGCTCGCTTCGCACCATCGATGCGTCCAGCGCGTCGTCATTGTCGGCGTCGAGCTCTTCGGCCCTGTAGCTGTTCGCGTCGTCGTCGGCGTATCGGTAGTAGATGGCAGCGCTTTGACCGGCTCCATCTTCCTGCACGATTCGCTTGTATGTGTTGATGTCGGCGGCGAGCAGAATGTCGAGGCGCGACGAGGCCTCGCCTCCGAGGCGCTCGAAGTCGATCTCGCATTGCCCGTTGATCGGCACTGCGTCGTCGCCGCAGCTGGCGGCGAAAACGGCGACGCAGGCGACGCAGGCGACGATGCGCAGGGCACCGGCGAGACTGTGTATGGTTCTTGTGAACATTTTCGCTCAGGCTGACTTGCGTTGTTGTGATGGCGGAATTCGTAGTGCCTGACAGCACCGAATCCCTCACGGGGAGGCCCCCGTGCTCCAGATGGTTGGAGCCGCTGACACAGCATCATGCTGCGTGGTGCCGATAGGACGCGGCTAAAGTACCGGCTAATCAGGCACGTTGCCAGCTGAACCGCACGACGGCGCTGCACGATGTGTCTCAGCTTCCCGTTCTTGCTTCGTTCGTCTTGCCGACGGGATTATCCAGCCCGGCCCGGCGGAGCCCCTCCGTACAGCGCTGCAACGGGCCCCGTCTGAGCAACCGCATGCGTTTGCATGCGAATTGAACGCGTCTGACTGGCAAAAATCGATAAGGGCCGCTCGCAGCGCGAACGACCCTCAAAGCAAACACCGGGTTGGGCGCTTACACTTCAAACAGTGCTGCCGCGCCCATGCCGCCGCCGATGCACATCGTGACGATGCCGCGCTTGCCGCCGCGTCGCTTCAGCTCGCGCAGAAGGGTGGCCGTCATGCGTGTGCCGGACACACCCAGCGGGTGTCCGAGTGCGATGGCGCCGCCGTTGGGGTTCACCTTCTCGGGATCGAGGCCCAGCTCGCGGATGCAGTACAGGGACTGCGCTGCGAAGGCTTCGTTCAGCTCGAACACATCGATGTCGTCGACGGTCAGGCCGGTCTTCTTGAGCAGCTTGCGTACCGCGGGGACCGGGCCGATGCCCATCTCGTCAGGTTTGGTTCCGGCGACCGCAAACTCGACGAAGTAGCCCAGAGGCTCGACGCCGAGCTCGTCTGCCTTCGCCTGGCTCATGACTACAGCGGCTGCCGCACCGTCGGTGAGCGGCGACGCGTTGCCGGCGGTGACTTTGCCGCCGACCGGCTTGAATGCCGGACGCAGCTTGCCGAGTCCCTCTGCGGTCGTGCCCTGACGGATGATGGTGTCGTAGGTGACCTCGACTTCCTGCGCACCGCCGGGGCCGTACACCGTCGCGGTCACGGGGAAGATCTCGTCCTTGAGACGGCCTTCCTTCGTGGCAGCTTCAGCGCGCTGCTGGCTCTGCGCGGCGAAGGCGTCCATGTCGGCACGCTCTACGCCGTAGCGCTCTGCGACGATCTCAGCGGTCGCGCCCATGGTCGTGTATGCCTCAGGGTACTTCTCCATCAGCAGCGGGTTGATCGACAGCTTGTTGCCGCCCATCGGAACCATGGTCATCGACTCGCATCCGCCGGCGACGGCGACGTCGATGGAGCCGGCCTGAATCGCCTGCGCGACCTGCGCGATGGACTGTACGCCCGACGAGCAGAAGCGGTTGATGGTCATCGCCGGCACCTCGTCCGGGAGTCCCGCCAACTGCGCCGAGATGCGCGCCACATTGTAGCCCTGCTCGCCCTCAGGAAACGCGCAGCCCATAACGACGTCTTCGATGTCTTCTGCCTTTAGATTCGGCACCGCATCGACGGCTGCTTTGATCGCCAAAGCACCCAGCGTATCGGGCCGCGTGTCCCTGAACTCACCCTTGTGTGCTCTCGTAAAAGGAGTCCGAAGAGCACTCGCAATAACAACTTTCTCACCCATAATATCACCCATCAGGAAGGTGCAGGAAACTCAGTTTCCTGCCGGGGTTCGGGGCAGCGCCCCGAGAACATCAGTACAGAACTCGCGGACCTCAGTTACGCAGGGGCTTCCCTGTCTTAAGCATGTGCTCCATGCGCTGCTTGGTTTTTTCCATCGTGACGAGGCTCATGAAGGCTTCGAGTTCGAGCTCCAGGAGATGTTCCTCGCTGACGGCTACGGTCGGCGATGTCTCGCCGCCGCAGAGTACGTTGCCGAGCTTGCGTCCGATGATCTCATCGTGCGCCGAGATCTGCCCGTTGATCTTCATGTCGTAGAGCAGCATGTCGACGGTGGCGCGGCCGCTGGGGCCGGGCAGCAGGAAGCCGGTCTGGCGCGGCGGGCGGAAGCCCGCGTCGGCCATGCCGATCACCATCGCCTTTGCGTCCGAGAGGACGAAGTCGCGGTTCATCGAGATGCCGTCTGAGGGCTTCAGGAAGCCCATCTGACGTGCGTTCTCTGCGGAGTTGGAGACCTGCGCCATCCCGATCGCCATGAAGGCTTTCTTCACGAAGGGGAAGGGATCGATCTCGCGGTCCTCGGCGTAGGGGCCATAGAGGTTGCGAAGCAGCTGCAGGTTGCCGCCGCCGCCGGGGATCAGCCCGACGCCGAACTCGACGAGTCCGCCGAAGAGCTCGCTCGACGCCTGCACTGCGTTGCCACACATGATGACTTCCATGCCGCCACCGAGGGCAAGCCCGTGGGGCGCCGTGACAACCGGGAATGACGAGTAGCGCATTCGCTGGTTTGCTTTCTGGAAACCGCTCACCATGTCTTCAACCATGTTGAGCTGGTCCATCTGCACACCCATCAGGACGGCGCCGAGGTTGGCGCCCGCTGAGTAGGTGTCGCCGTCGTGGCCGATGACGAGGCCCTTGAGGCCCCGTGCGTTGACCTGGTCGATGGCGTCGTTCATCGCCTCGACGACCGCGCCGTCGATGGCGTTCATCTTTGTGTGGAACTCCAAACAGGCGACGCCGTCGCCCATGTCCCACAGGGTCGCGCCCATGTTTGAGCTGAGCTTGTTCGTTTCTGTGCGCTTCAGGTACTCGATCTTTACGACACGGTCGCTCTGCGGAACGACCTTCGCGCTCTTCGACGGGATGTCCCAGTAGGTGTCTTTGCTGCCTTCGATGGCGTAGAAAGACTCGCGTCCGGCGGCGAGCATCTCGGTGACCCAGGGAGCGACTTCGAAGCCGAGCGCCTTCATGCGCTCGACGCCGTGGGCCACACCGATCGCGTCCCAGATCTCGAAGGGGCCGAGGTCCCAGCCGAAGCCCCAGCGCAGACCGCGGTCGATGTTGACCACATCGTCTGCGATCTCGGGGATGCGGCGCGAGGAGTAGGCCAGCACTGCCAGGCTCGCCTTCTCAGCGAATTTTCCTGCGTCATCGTCCGAGCCCATGACGGCCGCGACGCGCTCACGTACATCGTCGATCTTTCGGGCCTTGCCGAGGCTGTCGTAGCGCACAGGCTTCGGGTCTTCGTACTCAAAGGTCTCTACGTTGAGCACGCGGTTGACCTTTGCGCCGTCAGCGCCGGTGACGCGCTTGTAGAAGCCCTGGCGGTTCTTGGCGCCGAGCATTCCCTTCTCAACCATGGTGTGAAGGTAGGCGGGCACGTTGAAGACATCGCGCTCTTCGTCTTCGAGCAGGGTGTCGTAGCAGTTCATCGAGACGTGAATGAAGGTGTCCAGGCCGACGACGTCCGCGGTACGGAAGACGGCAGACTTCGGACGACCCATCGCCGGTCCGAAGATCTTGTCGATGGCTTCGATGCTCATCCCTTCGGTCTGCATCATCTCGAGGGTCTTCATCATGCCGTACACGCCGATACGGTTGCCGATGAAGTTCGTCGTGTCCTTGCCGTACACGATGCCCTTGCCGAGGGTTCCCTCGCCGAACTCGTGGATGGCGTCGACGACCCAGTCCGCCGTCGCGTCGCCGCGCACCAGCTCGAGGAGCTTCATGTAGCGGACGGGGTTGAAGAAGTGAGTCACAAGGAAGCGCTCTTTGAAAGAATCGCTGCGACCCTCGAGCATGCCCTTGATCGACAGTCCTGAGGTGTTCGACGACACGATCGCGTTGGGCGCGAGGTGCTCTTCGACTTTGGCGAAGAGGCTCTGCTTGATGCCCATGTCTTCTTTGACGACCTCAACGACCCAGTCGCAGTCGGCGATCTTGTGCATGTCGTCGTCGAAGTTGCCGACCTCGATCAGGCTCTTCACTGCAGGGGTGACGAGCGGAGCGGGCTTCTGCTTCTTGAACGCGGCCATCGCGTTGTTGACGTACTTATTGCGAAAAGCCTTCGACGAGGTGTCTTCGCCCTCTGCGGCGTTGAAGGGCACAATGTCGAGCAGCAGGCAGGGGATGCCCGCGTTGGCGAGGTGACCGGCGATGCCGCTCCCCATGACGCCGGCGCCCAGGACCGCGACTTTACGAATCTGAAAGGACATAGATTCACTCCCGTGATGAAATGATCCGTGAGAGCGCAGACGCGCGTTCTCACGGCGCGCACCGTCCGTGCGCACTGCGCCGGCCAGTGCTCGGCGCGGCGACTGAATGGCCATTCAGTTTCGCGATGTCAATAGTGGCCCACGCTTCGCGATGGTGCCGGTGGTGCGACTCGCGAGGTGTTCGGGCGTCTGCTCTACGACGGCGCTGCCGCGCCGGAAGCGCCCGGCTCCGGAGCCGGGCGTGGCGATTCTACTGTGGGTCGTCCTCGCCGACGACCTCACGCAGGAGCACGTTGTCAAAACGCCCTTCGGCGTCGCCGGTCGTTGTGCTGTTCTTGCGCACGCGGACGTAGACCTCTGCGGACACGGCGAGGCTCGCGATGGGGCTGTAGTCCAGCTCGAGCAGGCTCCAGGTATCCTGGTTCGCCAGCAGGTCCGTGACGAAGGGGCTCAGCACCGATCCGGCACAGTCGGCCTCTGCGTAGGGCAGGATGATCAGCTGCGCCCGCAGCCCCGTCAGGCCCTGGCCGCTGGGGATGAAGTACTGCGCGTAGCTCGCATACTGCTTCGTGTTATCGATGGGCACACACTGAAAGCCACCGACGACAGACGGGCCGGCGGCGTCAGAGGTGTTGAGCACCTTTAACACGCCTGAGGCGTCGTTGCCCGCCGCGTCCTCGGCGAGGAAGCTGATCGAGGCGTCGGTCTCGGCCGTCCACTCCGATACGTCTGTCGCGAACTGCCCGTTGGTCAGCAGGTTCTCCACGCAGTCCGGCGTCCCGCTCTCGTCGATGTCGATCGTATCGTCCTGTCCGTCGCACTGATCTTCGGCGTCGCAGACGGCGTCGCCGTCGGAGTCCGCGCAGGTGTCGGCCGTATCGGTGGCGTCTGCCGTATCTGCCGTATCTGCCGCATCGTCGCCATCTGCCGTGTCGTCGCCATCTGCCGTGTCGTCGCCGGAATCATCGCCGGTGTCGTCGGCCGAGTCCGTTGTGTCTACGGCGTCTGCCCCATCTTCGGTCGCGTCTTCAGCAGTGTCTGTGACATCGCCCGCACCGCTGTCAGCACTATCGTCGTCGCTCGAACACGCGATGAAGAAGAAGGCCGCGAGGCACAAGCAGAATACGGTGTGCAGGTATGAACGCACGATTCACCTCCGGGATTGCATAGCCCAAACCATGGTACCGATGCCCAAATCGGGTGTCGAGTCCGTGGACTTGGCCTCTTCCTGCGCAGGGAGCGGCAGGCATGGCTGAAGTCACCGATTCGTTGGCTGGAGTTCGCCTCTGCGCTTCCCTTCGGAAACCTCTTCAGCAGCGCGCGCCTCGTTCGCTTTGTCCGTCTCGTTCGCGCCGCGAGGATTGTCGTCAGGGCTCGCCGATTTCGAAGATACGGCCTGCGCATCATACGCGTCGTCGCGACCGTGCTTTCCTTTCTGATCGCGTGCTCCCTCGCGTTCTATTCCCTGGAGCCGCAGACCGCGCTCGACGCCGGTACGAGTATGTGGTGGACGATCGAGACCGTCAGCACCGTCGGATACGGCGACGTTGTGCCGCAGACCACCGCGGGGCGAATCCTCGGCTCGCTCGTCATGTTCATGGGCGTCGGCATATTCGGCTACCTGGCGGGAAGCGCCTCTGCCTGGTTTGAAGAAGAGGAGAAAGAGGGCGAAGCTTCCGAGATTGAAGAGCTGAACGCGCTGGTTCGCCAAGTCCTGGCCCGTCTTGAAGGCGACGAGACAAACGTCATCAAGCCGAAGGAATCCGGCGCGCCATGACGGGTCCGCGACCGCGCGACCGACACCAGCACCGCGTGCGATAACGATGCAAGTCGTCGCCGCCCGAGGCCTCCATCGGTCGCGGCCACATTGGAAAGGTGGCTGCGAAACAAACAAATCTGTTGACTCGCGCAACTCGGCCAAATAGGAGCCGCCGCCCCAACGGGAGATACCACATGCAGCCGAACATATTTCACAGCTTCACAACACACACGGACGGCCGTCTGTCCGCGCGTGTACGCTGGTGTGCGATGAACTGATTGCCCCTTGGGGAATGTGTTCGCAGGCCGGCCACCCTCGGGGAGCCGGCCTTTTTCGTTTTGGAGAGAATTACTGATGTCACAACTGACAAACTACAATTGAGCGTGGCCTGGTGGCCCGCGGCGTCGGCGAAGACGCGTGGACAGCGATTGTGCTGCTGCGCTGGTTGTTCGCTGTCACGATCAGCGGGTTCCGTCGTATCGGTGCTCAACACACAATCACTATCCTGGAATGATAGAGAGATTGTCGTTTAGCTCATCTGGTAGAGCACAGGACTGAAACTCCTGGGTAGTAGGTTCGATTCCTACAACGACCACCACGTCACAACCGTGAACATCTCCGTGCGCTGCCAACGCGCCGGGGTTGCCACTCGGTCCTCTGTGTCATCGCCGGCTCCGAAGTCGAGCTCGTGATCGGGCAGCAGGTGCAGCGCTTCGGCGTCCCGCCTGCCGCGATACAGCAACACCCGCGATGCACGTTATGGCATCGAGGACCGGGGAACTTCCTGTCTCGGGACGGCCGCCGATGGCGGCGCCGGAGGTGTTCACACCACTTCGTGTGCATTCACAAACACACGACGAACTGTCGGCAGAGGTCCCGTCGGCATCCGCATTTCGCGGCCACACAAATGGGGCAAACAAGAGGAGGAAGAAGCAATGAACATCTTTACTGAAAGGCGAGTGACCGTGTCGCTCAAGCAGCGCGCGATCGTCTTCCGAGACGGGCACCCTGATGAGTTCCTCGGCCCCGGCGTTCACCGCCTTGCGCGGCGTTTCGGCGAGACCGAGGTGCACATCTTCGAGATGAAGACGCCTCGCGTCGAGCTGACGCCCGACGAGCTGCGAGTAATCCCCGACGAGGAGATTCGTGTGCTTGTCGTTGGCGAGTCTCAGCGAGCCGCTGTGCGTGTGCACGGGACTCTGCGCTACTGGCTGCATCCCGGCGTGCACACCATCTGGAACATCAAGGAGATCGGTGTCACGAAGACCGGCGAATCGAAGGAGGTGTCGGCGATCGAAGTCGAAATGTTTGATGTATCGGCGGTCGACACGAAGCCCCTGCGAACGGACCTGCGATACTTCGTCCCCTCGGGGGAGTATCGTGAAGTCACCGTGCCTCACGGTTCGGCCGCGACTCGCTACGTCGATGGTGTGTTTGATCGCATCCTGGAGCCCGGCCGCTACGCGGTGTGGACTGTGGAGCGAGCTGTCACCTTCGCGGTGATCGACCTTCGCGAAACCGAGCTTGCGGTGACCTCTCAGGAAATCATCACGCGTGACCGGGTCTCGGTGCGAGTCAACGTCTCGGCGGTGTACCGCGTACGCGACGTGAAACGCGCAGCGACGGTTTCCAGGGAGCCTGATCGAGCACTCTACCTCGATACGCAGCTCGCTCTGCGAAAGGCGATCGCGACGCGAACCCTCGATGAGTTGCTCAAGAACCGTGAGTCGCTCGCAGAAGCTCTCGAACCCGAGATTCGCGCCCGAGCAGACGCTTTGGGACTCGAGTTGAGGTACGTCGGCGTGAAGGACTTTGTCCTGCCCGGTGCGATGAAGGAGCTGATGAACCGAGTGATCGAAGCGCGGAAGCGCGCTGAGGCAAACGTCATCCTCCGCCGAGAGGAGATTGCCGCCACACGCTCGATGGCACAGACGGCCGAGGTCCTCGAAGAGAACCCCGTCCTGCTGCGATTGAAGGAGCTGGAGGCGTATCGAGAAATCGCCGAGAAGGTAGGCAACGTCGACCTTTTCATCGGCAAGGAACAGCTCACCCGACTCTCTGAGCGGGATTGAGAAACAGGCGCCCGAATTGACTCTGCTCAATTCGGGCGTTGTCGCTTTTTTGCTGACTCCGGTGTCGCGGGACATAGTGTACGGGCACCTACACGGACAGAGGCCATGGTTCGCAGGTCAGCCGGAATTCTTTTTGTCAGCGGGACTCGTCTCCTGCTCCTCAAGCGCGCGAGCTGCAGCAACAACGCGGGCCTCTGGGGGCTGCCCGGCGGTCGCGTCGAAGAGGGCGAGTCGGAGTGGCTGGGCGCCCTGCGTGAGACTCGAGAAGAGGTCGGCGCGCCGCCCCTGTGCCGGCCCATTGGCGAGATTGTGGTGCGTCGACCGAAGCGCCTCTATCGCATCTTCGTCGTGCGGGTGCCGAGATCAGAACGCCTGTTGTGGCGGGCCAGCCTCAACGAAGAGCACGACGAGTTTCGTTGGGCCAAGCTCAGCTGGTGCCTCAAATACAGCGACCAGCTGCATCCCGTCGTCGCTGCGGTCGTGAACCCGAGGCGGGCCCGCAAGCGTCTGCTCAGTTTGATCGAGGGCGAAGCGCCGACCGAGGCCGTCTGGCTCAAGGTACCAAAGGCCAGAGTGCAGGTGCTGGGCTGCGTCTGAGCGCCGCCGACCGGCCTCGTTGCCGGAGAATCACCAGACCGACTGAGACAGCCCGAACTGCGGAGGCAACCGCGAGCGCCGGGGATGCGTTCAGGCAGTCAGCGCGGACTCCGGGATGGAGCCCGGCCGCAACACCTTGATCGCACCGTCGACGACCTCGATAACGGTCGATGGGTCGCCGGGTTTCAGATCGCCGACGTCGAAGAACATCGCGACCCGGGCGCCGAAGGTACGCGACACCTGGGCCGGCGAGCTCTCGCCATGTCTGCGCTCCCGATTTGCGCTGCTCACCAGGAGCGGAACGCCGGCATGGGCGACAATTCGGTGGGCGAGGTCACTCTGCGGCACGCGAACACCCACGCGGCTCTTCTTCTTTCCCAGCTGCTTCACGATCTTCGACGGCAGCGCGGACGACAGATCGACGCGCAGAGTCAGCGGTCCGGGCCAATGCGGCCCGACGATCTCCAACGCGGCTTCGTCCGGCATCTCGGCGAACTGCTTCAGGGCCGCGACGTTGTCGATGAACACCAGCGCAGGCGCTGCGCGCACTCTGTGCTTTGCCTGCATCAGGCTCAGCACTGCGTCGGTGTTCGTGAGATCAGCAAGGATGCGATAGCGACCGCCGCAGGGCAGGCATATCAGCTCGCCTGCGAGGATCAGGGCAGCCGCCTCAGCGGCCAGGGCTTCGAGATCACTCCGGTCATCCACCTTGATCGTCTTCATGGTTGTCTGGTGCCAGGGCTGTTGGGGAAGATCAACTGTCACAGGCAGAGGGCCGTCAGGACCGGCGTGAGCGCTCCACCATCGCCTGCGGAGGCGCCGTCGGGATTCGGACGTCTGCCGAAGCAGAGTGTGTGTATTCTGACCGGCTCTGCGTTGCCGCAAGGGCTCTTCGGTCTTAGATCTTCGGCCGGCGCGGCAGGCTACGACGGAGGCCCGACATGAAAGAGTACAAGAAGTCCCAGACGGTGATCGATTCGCTCACTGACGTGCAGCGTTGGGTCACCCAGGAGAGCGGCACCGAGCGCGCGTTCACAGGCGAGTACAACAACAACAAGGCTGCCGGGATCTACGTCGACATCGTCAGCGGCGAGCCTCTCTTTTCGTCCAAAGACAAGTTCGATTCCGGGTGCGGCTGGCCCAGCTTCACGCGCCCCGTAGTCGACGAGCATGTCAACGAGACCTTTGACGAGAGCCACGGCATGCGTCGGGTCGAGGTGCGGTCGCACTACGGCGACAGCCACCTCGGCCACGTCTTTCCTGACGGCCCCAAAGAGGCCACCGGGCTGCGTTACTGCATCAACTCGGCGGCCCTGCGCTTCGTTCCCGCTGATCAGCTTGAGGCAGAGGGCTACGGCGAGTTTGCGAAGCTCTTCGATGAATGACGGCTGCCCGTGAATCCCGCACCCGCGACATTGCGCGGCGGATAGGGCAAGAGCAGGCGCATGGGTCGAATCGCTGACAGAACCATCGAGGAGGTTCGCGACCGCACGTCGATTGTGCAGGTTGTGGGCGAGTACGTGCGGCTGCAGCGGCGTGGCACGAGGATGGTAGGGCTCTGCCCCTTTCACAACGAGAAGACCCCGAGTTTTCACGTCAATGACGATCGCCGCTCCTTCCACTGCTTCGGGTGCGGCGCATCGGGCGACGTGTTTCGCTTTCTGACCCAGCACACCGGCCTGAGCTTTCCCGAAGCGGTCCGCCAGATGGCCGACCGATGCGGCATTGAGATCGAGGAGAGCAGCGGCGTCGATGATGCCGAGCAACGCCGTCGCAGGGACGCCAGAGAGCGATACTTTCGGGCGACGGCCTTCGCGCGCGAGCTGTGGGAGTCGCGGCTTTGGACCGGGGGCGACAAGCAGGGTCTCGAGTACTTGCGGGGGCGTGAGATCAAGGAGGAGACCGCGCGCGCCTTTGGGATCGGCTACGCGCTGCCCGGCTGGAGCGATCTCGTGGATGCCGCGGAGCGCAGGGGCATCAGCGGCGCCGAGCTTGAGATGGCAGGCCTCGCGATGGAACGCCGCGGCGGCGGTCACTACGACCGCTTCAGGCACCGGGTGATGTTCCCCATCATGGACTTGACGGGGCGGGCGGTCGCCTTCAGCGGGCGAACTCTGGATCCCGAGGAGCGGGCCAAATACATCAACTCCCCAGAGACAGCCTTCTACACGAAGGGGCGCAACCTCTTCGGCCTGGCGCCTGCGCGAAAGGGAATCCGCGAGCGCAAGGCCGCAGTGCTGGTGGAGGGAAACTTCGACGTGCTCGCGATGCATGCCGCAGGCATCAACCACGTGTGCGCTCCCCTGGGCACCGCGCTGACGGCGGACCAGGCGCGCCTGCTGCGACGCTTTACAGACCGGGTCGTGATCCTTTTCGACGGCGATGCCGCCGGCCGCGAAGCCGCGCGAAAGGCCCTCTTCGTACTGCTCGAAGCCGAAGTCCCCGAGGTGCTCTTTGCGGCGCTGCCGCGGGGCGCTGACCCGGCAGATCTGTTGGAGGAGTCCACCGGAAAAGAGCAGCTTGAGGACATTGTGTCGCGGGCGCGTCCGATGCTCGACGTCTGTGTCGACGAGGCGGTGCGGCCCGCCGTCGGGGGAGGCACAGGGGTGGACAAGCGGGTGGCGCTGGGAGCCGCCGCAGAAGTGATCACTCACATCCGCGATAAGTTCCTGTGGCGGCGTTACGTCGAGCAGGTGGCACGCAGGCTGGAGATCCCGGACCGCGACGTCGCGGAGTTTGTACGAAGCGCCGCTTCGCGGCCGCCGCTGCCGCCGGATCCGGATCCCGAGGAGTTGCGTATCGACACCGGGCTTCCCGAGGAGCCGGCGCCGGAGATCGCAGCGCTGAACGAGTTCGAGCGCATGCTCGTCCGTTTCGTGCACGACAGGCCGCGTCGCCTGGAGAGGATCTTCCGAGAGCAGCTGTTTCGGATCGTCGGCCACGAAGAGCTTTCAGCGCTGCTTGAACGTGCAGCGAATGGCTGGGTCCGCGAGGGGCGGGACTTTCGCACCCTGGTCGACGCCATGCCCGACGACGGGCTCCGATCGCAGATATTCGGCGTGCTTGCCGGTGGCGCCGCGTTCGACAGCAGGGACACGGAGGCAGACTTCGATGCGCTGCTGGTCGAGATCAAGGCTGCGTGGGCGGGTGAGGAGATCCGCCGTTGGGAGTCTGAGGTCGCCCGACTCGACCGCGAAGGCCTCTACGAAGAGATGTTCAAAGCGCAGGAGCGGGTGAATGCCCTGATGCGATTTCTACCGAGCTGAGTGGCCGTTGAGTCCTCGCCGGGAGCTCCCCGCCGGGGGATAAGAGTCTGTTTCGGCACAATAATTGCTTTGAAATCCGGGGCCCGGTATTGGTCGGTTGGCGTCGATCTTTCCCTTGACGGGGGCCCTTCTCTCACTATGAAGCACCGTCCGACTGTCGGCGTCACTATCACCCGCCGGTAGCAGGACGGTTACCGGTTCTCTGGCGAGATTGTATGACGTCGAAAGAGCAGCGAAAAACACTCCAGCAGCTCATTCGGCTCGGAAAGCGACGCGGCTTCCTCAGCTTGGATGAAGTAAACGACGCGCTTCCGCCCGGATGTCACGATGCTGACCAGATCGATGATGTGGTGATGTTGATCAATGAGATCGGTATCGAACTCATCGACAACGCCAGGAAGGCTGCGAAAGCCGCAAAAGAGTGGGAAGCGACCCACGATGCGGGTGATCTCGAAGAGCTGGCCCCGATGCAGGTCGAGGAGCTCAGCGACGCATGGACGCGAACTTCGGACCCCGTGCGCATGTACCTGCGCAAGATGGGGTCGGTGTCCCTGCTGACCCGCGAAGGCGAAGTGGAGATCGCAAAGCGCATCGAAGTCGGCGAGGACATGGTCGTCGCCGCGTTGATGAACTCGCCCCTTGGTGTTCGCGCCGTGGTCCGCATCTGCGACCAGCTCAAGAAGGGCCGCGTCAAGCTGAAAGAGGTCTACGACGACCCGCCGTACATCGAAGGTGAAGAGCCGCCATCGTATAAGCAAATCCACCGCGAAGCCCTGCCCCACCTCGACGCCGTCAAGCGCATCGACATTGAGATGCGCAAGTTTCACCGTGAACTGCGGATGACGGATGAGGGCGAACGCGCGGAAGAAATCCGCGAAGAGCTGCGCGGCCTCAAGTCCGAACTCTACGACGAGATGCGCTCGATTCACCTGTCGACCAAGCAGCTCGACCGCGTAATCAGCGAGCTCTACGAAGCGATCAGCATCATCGACCAGTCACACCGTGACCTCGCGCGTGGTGAGCGGATTATCCGCCGTGGCTACGAAGAAGTGCGCGAGCTGGGCGAGCTGATTCGCCGGGCACCGGTGAAAGCTGCCCGTCGTCTCAAGGACGAGAAGCTGGATCGCGACACGGTCCTCGCAGCCGAAAACCTGATGGTCAGCGCCCGACGCCGCGTTCGTCGCGTCGAGCTGCGCATGAACCAGCCGGTCGACACGCTGATTCTCTCCGCGCAGGCAGTGAAGGTCGGCCAGCGCATGGCTGAATTCGCGAAGAGCGAGCTCGTCGAAGCCAACCTGCGCCTCGTCGTCTCGATCGCCAAGAAGTACACCAACCGCGGACTGCAGTTCCTCGACCTGATTCAGGAAGGGAACATCGGCCTGATGAAGGCAGTCGACAAATTCGAGTATCGCCGCGGCTACAAGTTCTCGACCTACGCCACATGGTGGATTCGACAGGCTATCACGCGAGCCATCGCGGACCAGGCGCGTACGATTCGCATCCCGGTCCACATGATCGAGACGATCAACAAGCTGATCCGTACGCAGCGTTACCTTGTTCAGGAGTTCGGCCGCGAGCCCACGCCTGAAGAGATCGCTGAGAAGATGGAGCTGCCCGTCGACAAGATCCGCAAGGTGCTGCGAATCGCCAAAGAGCCGATCAGCCTTGAGACGCCCATCGGTGAGGAAGAGGATTCAAGCCTCGGCGACTTCATCGAGGACAAGAACGCAGTGTCGCCGTCAGAGGCCGCCATCAGCAACAATCTGGCCAGCACGACACGTAAGGTGCTCTCCTCCCTCACGCCCCGTGAAGAGAAGGTGCTGCGTATGCGCTTCGGCATCGGCGAGAAGAGCGACCACACCCTCGAAGAGGTCGGACAGGACTTCGACGTTACGCGAGAGCGTATCCGACAGATCGAAGCCAAGGCGCTCCGCAAGCTGCGCCACCCCAGCCGCGCGAAGCAGCTGAAGAGCTTCATGGAAGGCTGATTCCCGCGGGTTTGGCTACGGCGCCGAACCCGATGGGTGCCGCAGTGGATCTTCTGTGCCTGATGGCCGCGCCGGAGATCGCTATGCGCGGCCTCCTTTCGATGCCCGCGGCCGGACGAAAATGCAGGTAAATACTGCCACATCGCAGCTTCGTACGCGGTCGCGTGCCGGCACTTTCGAACGCACTGATTTGCGTGTTGATTCCTGAATCCATGTTCGCTAGTCAGCGCATCCCCGAATTCCTGCGAGCATAGGCGCACAGGACGGGCCTATAGCTCAGTTGGTAGAGCCGCCGGCTCATAACCGGCTGGTCCCTGGTTCGAGCCCAGGTGGGCCCACTTGCTGCAGGACACAGTAAATTCGCACGATTGAGAATTTGCTACGATTGAATCTGCTACATCGAGTTTCCGGAGTGCGGAGAACAAACTCCGAATGCGATTCCAACACTACCAGTCACTTTACTGAATCGGCGTCACCCTGAAGAGGGAGGCGCCTTTTTTCATTTTCGTCACACTTTCCTGTCCCAAACCACCAACCGCTGAGCAAAACCCTTGCAGAACGAGCTTCAACTGCTGCGAAAGATCCAGGATCTCGACATGGAAATCATCGAGATCGAATCGAAAACGAAGACGCTCAAGGAAGACCTGGGCGATCTGGAGGCCATGCACACCCAGCTCTCGGGTTCGCTCGATGCGCAGAAAGCGCAGCTTGAGGAGACCCGGGCAATGCTCCGCGACAAGCAGGCGGAGCTCGAGGACAATGTGCTTCGGTACAAGGACTCCAAGGACAAGCTGGCGCGCGTCAGCAACACCCGCGAGTACAACGCCCTCGAGAAGGAGATGGAGACGCTCAAGCGCATCCAGGCTCAGCTCGAAGAGGAGCAGGAACAGCTGCGCGAGGCCGTTGAAGGCTCTGAGGAAGATGTCGCCGAGAAGCAGAGCAAGACCACCGATCTCGAAGCCGAGATGAAGCGGCAGCGCTCTGCGATCACCCGCGGGCAGAAGGCCGCCGCCGGTCAGATCGAGTCCCACACCGCCGAGCGCGAGAAGCTCAAGAAGGACTTCGCCGCGCAGAAGGCTATCATCCGACGCTACGAGTTCATTCGCTCCAAGCGCGACGGTCGAGTCATCGTCGCCGTCAACGGCGGCGTCTGCTCCGGCTGCAACATGATGGTCCCACCGCAGCTCTACAACGAAATCATGGTGGGCCAGAAAATCCACCAATGCCCCACCTGCCAACGCATCCTCTTCTACGAACCCGAAGAAGTCGTAGAAGACGAGTAGTTGAAGCGAGGGGCTGCGCCCCTCGCAACCCTCGCATGCAAACTCTCCAATTGCTTCCTGCTTCGCTTCGCACTACTGCGCGCGCGGTCGGGATGGGTGCGTGACCGTGGTGGTCGGCATGTCCGATCAGCGAGGAAAGTCCGGGCTCCGCATGGCAGGATGGTCGTTAACTGCGACCGGGGGTAACCCCAGGGAAAGTGCCACAGAAAGTATACTGCCGTCCGGCACGAGAGTGTGGCGGTGAGGGTGAAATGGTGAGGTAAGAGCTCACCGGCCGGCTGGTGACAGTCGGCGCATGGCAAACCCCATCTGGAGCAAGACCGTATAGAGGATTCCTTCGGGAGCGTGTCGCCTGCACGCAGTTCCTCGGGTAGGTCGCACGAGGCTGTCGGCAACGGCAGTCCCAGAAGAATGGTCACGACTCGTCGATGGCGAGATACAGAACCCGGCTTACAGCCCATCCCGACACCAATTTGAGGGCGTTGCATGCGGCGCCGATGCAGACAGCGGCTACGTAGACTACGGATTCGATGCAGGAAGTAATCGAGCAATTTCGCGAACTGTTCACCGCGTGGCAGCGCGCGGGATATCGCCTGTACCTGGTGGGTGGCTGCGTCCGCGATGCGGTGATGGGCAATGATCGCATCGGCGACATCGATTTCGCTACCGACGCAAAGCCGGAGAACACCGCGGCGGTGCTTGAGGCGAACGGTTTCAAGGTGATTCCGATCGGCGCCCGCTTTGGGACGATCGCGACATTTGTCGGCCGCGTGCAGGTCGAAATCACGACCTTTCGCGTGGCGGAGCATTACGAGGCGACGTCGCGAAAGCCTCGCGTTGAGTTCGGCAAGAATATTGTCGATGACCTGTCTCGCCGGGACCTTTCCATGAACGCCATGGCGGCAGGGGCGGACGGAGAGATTCTGGACCCGTTCAATGGGCGCGGTGCGATCGAGCGCCGGGAGCTGGAAGTGCCGGGCGGCGGGCTGGAGAACACGATCTCGATTCTTAACGACGACCCGTTACGCCTTCTGCGCATCGGTCGCTTCGCTGCGCGCTTTGCGTTTACGCCCACTGAGGACACCACCGAAGCTGCGAAACTCGCGGCTCCGAACCTCGAGCACATCTCATGCGAGCGCTGGAAGATGGAGCTCGACAAGCTCCTGATCGCGGACTTCGTCGGTACGGGCCTGCACTGGCTTCGCGAAGTGGGTGCGTTGCAGGTGATCATTCCTGAGCTGATCAACGTCGTTGAAGCGGGAGGCTTCGATGAGCTTGTCCGCCGCATTGAGGCGTCAGAGCGGGACGTGATGGTTCGATGGGCGCTCATTGTGTTCACGACGGAGCGCTTTCGTGACCCGGTGGCGGCGGGGCGCCGGCCGCGCGAGGCAGCGGGCATACGAGCGGCAGAGCGAATCGCGCGTCGTTTTCGCTTCAGCAACGCCGAACGCATCACTCTTCGCGTGCTCTGCGGTGTGGATCGCCGACCGGAAGACCTGGCGGGAGAGTGGACGAAAGTCCGTCGTCGGCAGTGGATTTTCGATTTCGGCGAGCACCTGGATCGAGTGGTGCAGTTTCTGGCGGCTTTGGGTGACGACGATCCGACGGCGATCGCGGCGGCCTCGCTCGCCGAGCTGCACACCGAGCGGAACGAAGAGGATCCGACGCCCAACATTCCGGCGGGCTTCGGCAACCGGCTGATCGCTCACTTTGACTTGCCCCGCGGCCCGCTGATCAGCGCTGCGATTGCCTGCCTGCAGAAGGCGCTGGTGGCAGCCCGCCTGCCCAACGATGGCGACATCGACGCCTATCTCAAGTTTCTCGCCGAGGTCGAGACCGAGTGGCGCACGGAGTAGGCGGGGCGTCATCCGGTGGGTCGGGGTAGAAACCGAGCTGTGGGCGAGGGCGGAAGTACAGACGCGAGGCGGCTGCGCTCCCCGCCGGAGCCTGGGACTGAGCGCCGGCCGATACGGCGCATCGTCGCTACAACACGAAGCGCAGCCGTGGATCGCGTGTGAGCAGCGCAGACAGGTATTCGCTGCCGTTGAGGCCGGTCTGCACCTGGGCAAAGAGGTTCCATGCGTCGGTCCAATACGAAAGCTTTTCGTATCCCAGAGCGCTGAAGACCCGACGATTGTCAGTCATTACGACACCAAGTGTCGCGGAGAACATGGCGCCCCACCCATGCTGAAGCGCGAGCACCTCCCAGTTGTTGCGCTCGTTCATCTCCTGGCGAAGGTGATCGATGTGAAAGCCCAGGTGGTAGGACTGGTCGTAGAGGATGCTCTCGAGGACGCTGGTCAGCAGAGGATCATCGACCTGGTTCGCGAGGATTCGGAAGAAGGGGACCGACGCCATCTCGGCGGTGAGGAGCACCATGAGCTCAGGCGCCCAGTTGAATCGTCGCCGCGCGTGGCGGAAGACAAAATCGGCGACGTTTCGGCTGCCCGGGGTGGCGCCCGAGGCGAAGAGCAGTCGCGCGAGAAGGTCGGCGTGCACGCCTTTTTCCTGCACGTAGAGGTCGATGCACTCGGCGTACTCTTCGGCGCCGTTGCGGCGAACTTTCGCGCGCAGGTTCAGCCCGGGTGAGGACAGGCCGCGCTGAAAGGTGCGCAGAGAAGCGACGATGGCGTCTTTTTCGTCGCCTGCGATCGAGAGCGACTGTGACCAGTCAATATCACGCTCACGACTGACGGAATCTTTGAAGTGGCTGAGCCACTGCATGGTACCCACCGCATGCTCCCTGGCTGCGAGTGACACCGCGAACTAACGCCGACCCGCAGACGCGGCAAGGACCAGCGCAGTCGCCGTTATGGGTTCACCCTGCGCAGAATCGCCACCGCCGCCGCCTTACCGTGCTCAGTGACGTCCTGCGCGGGTCCGACGCAGCTGGGGCATCCACTCTCGCAGGGGCAGGCTTCGATGAGCTCCAGGGCGCGCGTAAGTAGCGTGTCGTGCAGATCGTAGAGCTTCTCGCTGAATCCCACACCTCCCGGATAGCGGTCGTAGAGGAAGACGGTGGGGTCCTCGAGGAGACCGCCTTCGGACAGGGGTACCGGCAGCTCATCTCCGGACGGATCCGCGCGATTCCAGGCCGCGCCATCACGACTGCCGAGGGTGATCAAGAGATCGTTGGCGTCGCACATGACGTGTACGATCGCGAGGGTGTGGAGCACGTTTCCGATGCCCTGAATCGCGCCCTGTATCGATGTCCCGTCGAAATCGACCTCGCTGAGCGCTGTAGACGGAAAGGTGACCCAATAGCTGGTCGAGTGCCGCTCAAGGTCGGGGAGGGCGATTTCGCCGTAGCCGATATTCTCAAAGGTCTTGAAGCGAATCTTCTTATAGCCGACGAAACGTGTGGCGACGCGCACCTCACCCCATCCGCGCCCGGTGCTGCCCTCGCGCTGTTCTTCAAACTCGTCGAGAACAAACACGCGGGTCTGGTCGATGGCCTGAGTGAAGTAGACGGCGTCTGCACTGCGGACGTATGCTTTTCGCTCGTTGTAATCGAGCTTGTGCACTTCGTAGAGCCGGGCGTCGTGCTGATAGATCGCGTTCTGATGTACGGTCTTGTGAGCGGCTACGAAGTCGATCTCGCCGAGTATCTTCGACTTCTTCCTGGTGGTGTCGATGATGACAAAGTTCTCGTCCGCGATGTCTCGAATGTTCACAGTGGTCGCGGGATAGTCGTCACGATTGGACCAGTGCCACGCATCTCGGCTGAGTTGTATGAGTCCGGTCTCTTCGGCCAGCCACTCCAGTACTTCCTGGGTGTCACTGACCGAGAAGTCGCCGAAATGTTCGCTGGTGCGGATCGACGACTCGTACACAGCACACTTCAGGTGTTCGGCGAGGATGCGCAGATTGTTTGCATCGATGCGCGCGTGCTCGGGCGATGCTCCGAAGAAGTAGTCCGGGTTGTTTACGATGTATTGATCCACGGGCTGGTCAGCTGCGATCAGCACGGTCAGGGCGGTACGTTGTCGGCGGCCGGCGCGTCCTGCTCGCTGCCATGTCGAGGCGATAGAGCCCGGGTAGCCGGCGAGGATGCAGGCGTCGAGGCCACCGATGTCGATGCCGAGCTCCAGCGCGTTTGTGGAGACGACGCCGAGAATTTCTCCTTCACGGAGTGACTTTTCGATTCGGCGACGTTCGTTGGGCAGGTAGCCTCCGCGGTAGCCGGTGATGCGCCCGGCCAGACGCCTGTCGCGCTTGCTTTCGAAGGTCTCCTTCAGACGCCGAGTGAGGATCTCGACGCCCTTGCGCGAGCGCACAAAAACGATGGTGGCGTGTTCTTTGCGGAGCAGGCGCGTCACCATTCGGTGCGCGGCTCCTCCCGGGCTCTGCCTGAGCTTCTTGTCCCGATCCATGATCGGCGGGTTGTACATCACGAAGAGTTTCTCGCCGGCCGGCGCGCCGTTGTTCGTGATCGCTGTTACCGGTCGGCCTACAAGTGAACCCGCCAGCTCACCGGGATTGGCGATCGTCGCCGAGGTGAAAACAAACACCGGGTCGCTGCCGTGGATCGCGCAAATGCGTTGAAGGCGACGAAATATGTTTGCGACGTGTGAGCCGAACACACCGCGGTACATGTGCATCTCGTCGACAACCACGTAGCGAAGCGAGGCGAAGAGTCGGCGCCACTTCTCGTGATGCGGAAGTATCGCCGCGTGCAGCATGTCCGGGTTGGACAGGATCGCTCGGCCCGACTGGCGTACTCGGCGTCGAATGTCCGCCGGTGTGTCGCCGTCGTAGACCCGGGCCTCCTCCGAGACGCCGGCGGCATCAAGAAGCGCGTTCAGCTCCGCGCATTGATCCTGCGCGAGCGCCTTGGTTGGATACAGGTAGAGCGCGCATCCCGCCTCGTCGCCGGCGAGCATCGACACAATCGGCGCGTTGTAACAGAGCGTCTTCCCGGAGGCTGTCGGCGTGACCACGACCGTATCGCGCCCCTGCCCCACGGAATCCCACGCGGCCGCCTGGTGTGAATAGGGGCGCTCGACGCCGCGCGCCGCCATGGCGTCCCGAAGGCCGCTGTCGATCCAATCCGGCCACTCGCCGTGGACCGCCTCTCGCGCCTCGATGCGGCGCATTGATGTGACGGATTTCGTCGTCTTTGCCGAACGCTGCAGGCGCTCAACAAAGCGTTCGATGGAGGCGTTCTCGCGCGTCTCGCGTGTTCTGGGCTTGAAGCCGAAGGCTGCCATCTGCCGGCTCCGGGTCGGGCTGAGCGGTAGGACTTCATGTCCTGTCGCACAGCGGAGCACCGAGAACAAGTGTTCAGCTACGCTGCTGATCTGTCGCCGGGCTGGACCGACCTGATGCTACTGCCGGCTCTCCGCATGCCGAATGTCCTTTCCTTCGACCAGGTAGATCACCTGTTCGGAGAGATTTGTGACGTGGTCGGCCATTCGCTCAAGATACTTGGCGATCGACTGCACATCGATGCCGCGTTTCACGGAGTCGTGGTTCTCGTACATGACCTCAAGCACGTCCTTGAAGACAAGCGCGTAGAGCTCATCGACCGTGTCATCCATGTCGATGACAGCGCGCGCCTTGTCGGTGTCCCGCTCGAGGAAGGCTTCCATCGTCATCGTGAGCATTTCACGAACCGCGTCGCCCATCTTCGGGATGTCGATGTACGGGCGTAGCTGCGGTTGCTTCTTCAGGCTGATCGTGCGCTCTGCGACATTGACCGCGAGATCGCCGATGCGCTCAAGGTCCGTCACCATCTTCATTGCGGTTGTGATGAAGCGCAGGTCAGAGGCCATCGGCTGCCGGCGGGCGAGGATGAGCATGCACAGCTCGTCGGTCTCCATCTCGTCGCGATTGACCTCGCGATCCGCAAGGATGACCTCAGCGGCACGCTCGTTGTCGCGCTCAAGCAGGGCGTTGATCGCAGCCGCCGTCATGTCGTTGACGCGCTCGGCCATGATGATGATGCGGCGGCGGAGCTCCTGCAGCTCCTGCTCGAACTCTTCGCTGGTTCTTCGAGAGTGGTCGCTCATCCGAACTTCCCTGTGATGTAGTCTTCGGTGCGTGTGTCTTTGGGCGCGGTGAAAATGCGGTCGGTGTTCGTGATTTCGACCAGCTCGCCCATCAGGAAGAACGCGGTTCGGTCAGAGCAGCGCGCCGCCTGCTGCATGTTGTGTGTCACGATCACAACCGTGTAGTCTGCGCGCAGCTTGGCGATGAGGTCTTCGATACGAGCTGTCGCCACGGGGTCGAGCGCAGAACAGGGCTCGTCCATGAGAATCACATCGGGCTTTACGGCGATGGTGCGCGCGATGCAGAGACGCTGCTGCTGCCCGCCCGACAGGCTCATGCCCGGTTCGTCGAGCTTGTCCTTCACCTCGTCCCAGAGAGCGGCTTCCTTCAGGGAGCTCTCTACGATTGTGTTGGCCTCGCTGCCGGACAGGCGCCCGGTCAGAGTGAGTCCGGCGAGCACATTCTGCCGAATGGACATCGTGGGGAATGGGTTTGGTTTCTGAAACACCATCCCAATTTTTCGCCGCAGGAGCACCGGATCCACCGAGCTCGAGTACACGTTGTTGCCGGCGAACTGCACGTCACCCTTTGCGTAGGCAGACGGAACGAGCTCGTGCATTCGGTTGATGCAGCGAATGAAGGTTGACTTGCCGCAGCCCGAGGGACCGATGATCGCGGTCACCTCGTTGGCGTGAATGTCCATCGAGACACCCTTCAGCACCTCTTTTGTGCCATAGCCGGCGCGCAGACCTCGGACGCTGATCTCTGTCGGCCGTGGCTCTTCATCGGTGTCGCCTGTCAGGGGCGTTCGCATGCGGTCCCGGGCGTCAAGGTGGTCGTCGGACTCAGGGTATCCTGACGATGCGTATACGTCCATGCGCTGCTCCGTTTCAGTCGGCGTGTTCAGGTTCATGTTCATCGAAGTCGTCGCTCAAGTCGGTTGCGAAGGAGGACGGCGATCAGGTTCAGGCTGAACACCGTCACCAGCAGGACGATGATGCCTGCGGCTGCGTTCACGGCGAACTCTTCCTGAGGCCGCGAGACCCAGTTGAAGATCTGAATCGGCAGCGCTGTGAACTCTGAGCTGAGGTTGTTCGGGACGAAGGTCACGTAGGTGAGCGCGCCGATTACGATGATCGGCGCGGTCTCGCCGATCGCGCGTGAAATCGCCAGGATGGCGCCCGTGAGAATTCCGGGCGCTGCGCTCGGCAGTACGATGCGCCGCGAGACCTGCCAGCGTGTCGCGCCGAGTCCGTAGGCGGCCTCCCGCAGATGCCGCGGCACCGTCCGGATCGCTTCTCTGGACGCGATAATCACGACCGGCAGAACGAGCAGCGCCAGGGTCGCGCCGCCGGCGAGCAGGCTGCGTCCCATGCCGACCACACGCACAAAGATCTGCAGGCCCAGCAGGCCGTAGATCACAGAGGGCACGCCGGCGAGGTTCGCCACGTTGATCTCGATAACGGTCGCGAAGTAGCGGTCCCAGACCCTGGCCGCGCGTGCCGCGAGGCTGTCACCGACGGTTTCCTGACCGGCGTACTCTTCCAGGTAGAGGGCCGCGCCAACGCCGATCGGGATCGCCAACGACGCTGTCAGCACCACCAGCATGATGCTGCCGACCAGGCCGGGCAGAATGCCGGCGCGGGACGCGAAACGTGAGGGGTAGCTGGAGAGAAACTGGCCGTTGAGGCGACCGATGCCGTCTGCGACGACATCGCCGATCAGCAGGGCCAGCAGCCCCAGGGGGATGACGACGGCGACGAGACACGCGTTGCGAAACAGGGTCTCGCGCCAGGTTGAGCGTTTTTCCTGCATGCTATTCGAGCCCCCGGAAGCGTTTTGCCAGTCGCTGCGAGACCAGGTTTGTCAGGAAGGTCATCACAAAGAGCGCGAAGCCGACCGCGAATATGGTCCGGTACTCGATGGTTCCGGTGGGCGTGTCTCCCATGCTGACCTGCACGATGTAGGTCGTCATGGTCATCACAGACTCACGCGGGTCGATGGTCAGGTTGGCCTGCTGACCTGCAGCGATGACCACGATCATGGTCTCGCCGATCGCCCGGGAGAAGCCGAGGATTACCGCCGCGGCGATCCCGGAGAAGGCAGAGGGCAGGGTCACCCGCAGTATGGTCGAGGTCTTCGAAGCGCCGAGCCCGTATGCGGCCTCACGCACCTTGCCGGGCACGGCGTGCAGGGCGTCTTCACTGACGGACGCAATCGTCGGCAGAATCATGATGCCCATCACGATGCCCGGTGCGAGGGCGTTGAACCCGCCCAGGCCAGGAACAAACTTCTGCAGAATCGGCGTGACCGTGATCAGCGCGAAATAGCCGTACACAACCGTGGGTACACCGGCGAGAATCTCAATCGCCGGCTTCAGAATCGAGCGCGCTCGGGTGCTCGCAAACTCGCTGAGGTACACGGCCGCCAGAATGCCCAGCGGAAGCGCCACACACATCGCTACGAGAGACACCAACAGGGTGCCTCCCACGAGGGGCCAGATGCCGAAGTGCGCGTCCGCAAACAGCGGCGTCCACTGGGTGTCAAACAGGAAGTCCCTGATGGGGACTTCACCGAAGAACTGTATGGTCTGGCTGACCAGAACATACAGGATGCCGACGGTAGTGAAGATCGAGACCAGCGCGCAGATGCGCAGCGAGTTCTCGATCACGGTCTCGCCGAGGCGTGGCTTACGAGAGAGGTCTACGACCGTCCCGGGGGCGGGTGTCTGAGCTGTATCGCTCATCTTGTTTGCAGCTCTCGAGCAGGGGAATCGAAACCGGGAGTATCAGCGGTCGCGACGGGGGCGACTCTCAGTTGCCGCGCAGCAGATCTTCAGCCGACACACCGACGCGCGATCCACCGCCGCCGAACACCGAACCCGTAGTGCCCGCGTCGAAGCGCTGAGTGGCCAGGTCATAGGTGGAGTCCGGGAGCGGAATGTAGCCGACTTCGCGGACGAGTGAACGGCCCTCACGCAGGTAGAAGTGGACGAAGTCCTTGATCTCCTGTCGCTCGGCGGCGGCCTTGTTGATGTAGATGAAGATCGGTCGTGAGAGCGGCTGGTAGGTTGAGTTCGCCACGGTCTCAGGGCTCGGTTCGATGGGGCCGGCGCCGTTCGTCGCGTCTCCGTCTTCGATGGGGATCACGCGAAGGCGGTCGCGGTTGGCCTCATAGTAGGCGTAGCCGAAGAAGCCGAGCGCGTTCTCGTCTGTCGCCACACCCTGCACGATGACGTTGTCATCTTCGCTTGAGGTGAAGTCGCCGCGGCTTGCGTGCTCTTCGCCGACGATGGCCTTTGTGAAGTAGTCGTAGGTTCCGGAGTCGACGCCGGGACCAAAGAGGTTCAGCGGCTGTGAAGGGAATGTGGGGCGAATCTGGTTCCAGTTCGTGATGGTGCGCTGAGCAGCGGGCTCCCACATGCGCTTCAGCTCGTCGACGGTCAGGTAGTCGACGAAGGAGTTGCTCGCGTGGACGACGACAGCCAGGCCATCATAGGCGACAGGAACCTCGATGAACTCGATACCCGCCTCGGCACATGCCGAGACCTCTGTCGGCTTGATCGGGCGCGACGCGCCGGTGATGTCGACCTCGGCGGCGCAGAATTTCTGCATGCCACCGCCGGTGCCGGATACTCCGATCGTGACCCGCGCCACCGACGAGCCGAACTCTTCGGCGACCGCTTCGGTGATGGGGAAGACGGTGCTGGAGCCGTCAATGCTGATGGTCTTGACGTCCTTGCCTTTGCACCCAACGGCGAAGCCGACGAGGGCGATAGCGGTGATGATGATGGTGAGAATTCGCTTATTCATGTTTGTTCTCGTTGTTCCCGGAATGGGTGGTGGTTGAGTGATCGGTTGATGGTGTTTGTGTTTGCGATTGTGATTGAGCGCCGAGGCGTCGTGAGAGGACCGGTTCAGAATCCGACCTGAATCTGTGAGCGGGCCTGAACGTTGACGAGGGCGTCAGAGTCCGGCCCCTGACCTTCGATGCTTGTCGTGATGTCCGACTGCCACTTTACGTTGTGGCCGCGGAAGTAGACCGAGAGTCCGGCGCCGATGTCGTGCATGGAGTCACCCTCGCCCACATCGGAGTCCAGGGTCGGGTTCCGGTACGAGTAGCGAAGCACGGGCTGGATGCGGCCGGTGACGAAGTATCCGGCGTCAACAAAGGCGCTCATGCGCATCCCCTCGGAGCCGTAGCTGAAGGGGTCTTCGTCCGTCTGGTCCATGCCGAAGAAGAAGGCTCCGTTCAGTGAAAAGCCGCCGGTCTTGAGGATGGCATCGACAGTGAGCGCTGTGCGTCCGGTGTTGTCCGTCATCGCGGCGGCCGGGTCGGTGTCGTACAGCGTGGTGAAGAGACCGAGGCCAACGCCGAGCTGCAGCTCGCTGTCACGGTTGAATGCAGGCTCGTCGTCGAAACGGATTCCGTTGATACCGTAGCCGAAGCGGGCGGCGAGGACCGGCTCGAATTCTTCGCCCGCGTTGTACACACCGAAGGCGTATTGGAAGTCGCTCGACTTGCCGAAGTCGTTGTGAATCATGATGCCCAGGTTGCGGTCCGCGCCGTAGTCGCGGAACGCGGCTTCTGCGCTGGAGCGATCGACATGCTGAAGGCGCGACGACGAGTTCAGGGTCTGCCGCGCGAAGGGCATGTGAAACTGCCCGACTCGTACGTGCAGGCCGCACTCCGACTCGTAGTCAAAGTAGAAGTCCTTGAGGCCGATCTTGTCGATGTCGAAGTTCATCTGGATCGTGTACCGAAGCTCTGGGCGGTACACATGCCCTGAGAACTTGAGGCGGGCTCGACGCAGGTCGAATTGCCAGTCGTTCTCGCGGCTCTCGTCGGCCCCCCGGTCTTCGCTGTCGATGACAAGGCGAAACTGAAAGTTCGAGTTGACGCGCAGCGCGAAGTCGCCGTCGTTAGATTGGACACGGAACCCGCTGTCGTAGAGGGCCACTCCTTCATGCGGTTCTCCGGCAAGGGCCGAAGTCGCCGTGCAGATTAGAAGAGCGGCAGTGAGGGACGCTATACGAAATCGATTCATGTCGATTCAACTCCACATGTGTTGAAGTATTGATGACGAAGGTCACCAACCTGTGTCGTGCGTGTCTCCTGGCCCCCGATTGTGACAATTGTGTGTCTGTTCTGAAAACATCTGCGCGCAGGAGAGATTTTTTCGCGGCATCAGGCCGGAATGTCGGATCGCGGGGCCTGTACGCTCCGCGGAGCCGATCCGGTTGTGCCCCTCAATCTCGCTCTTGTTCTCTCGATGCGAGCCATCGACGCGCTCTCTTTCCGGCGGTGCGCCGATGTGGCAGTTTTGCCCTATGAATGAAGTGCACTTGATACTCCGACCGTCCTCGCTCGCCATTCTGCCCCTGCTTGCCGCGCTGCTCCTTGCTGCGGCGTGCGACGACGCGGTGGAAGATAAGGACGCGGGGGGTGACGTTGATGCGGTGGATGCGCCGATCGATATCGATCGGGAACCCGCGCCCACACATGACGGAATCTACGGCTTTGCTAACGGTTGCTACGCTGTTGAGGGTTTCAGCGGCTTCGCGGAGCCCTCCTTCCTGCAGGCCACGAGCGACGGTGAGGCGTACGAGTTTGCGGCGGAAGGCGCTGAGGATGGTGCGCGCTTTGTCATGCGGGCCTCAGATCTGGGCACCTATCTGCTCTACGACGCCGAAGAGCATTACTTCGTCGCGGACGCCGCAGCTGACGCCGATCCGGTTTTTCCCCGCCAGGCACGTCTCGATTCGGACCTTACTTTGATCGACAACGACTTCGTCTCGCCGGCGGAGTGGGTGCTCGAGGAATCTGAGCGCGATGCAGAGCGCTTTCAGCTGCGTCATCTTCAGACCGGCGACTACCTGACAGTGGATGGGCTCAGCGAGGACGTCACGCAGGCGGCGATCATCTCGTTCTTCGAGACCACAGATTGCGCTGTGTTCCCGGAGCTTACCGTCGACGCCACCGGCACCCCGGCGTCCGATCCCTGGCCTGACGGCGACGTGTTCGGAATCGCAGAGGTGCACTCGCACATGATGACCAACTTCGGCTTCGGCGGCGGCGGCATCTTCCACGGCGCGCCTTTTCACCGGCTCGGCGTGGAACATGCGCTGCCGGACTGCGATATCTACCACGGCGAAGAAGGCAGGCGTGACATCGTCGGGTACTTTTACGAAGGCGACATCGGCTTCGACTTCGAAGCGCTGATCCCCATCATCGCCGATGCGGAGCTTCCGGAGTTCAACCACCACACGGACGGCTATCCGACCTTTACGGACTGGCCGAGCTCCTGGGGCAGCACCACACATCAGGTGATGTACTACCGTTGGCTTGAGCGTGCCTGGATGGCCGGGCTGCGGCTCAACGTACAGCTGGCTACCGGCAACTCGGTACTCTGTGATTTCGTCACCGGCATCGACGCACAGAAGACCCGCTATTCGTGCAACGACATGGTAGGCGTCGACCGCACGATCGAGGAGTTTCGCAGCCTTGAGCGCTACGTCGACGCCCAATGGGGTGGCCCCGGCCGCGGTTGGTTCCGTATCGTCGAGTCCCCTGCCGAAGCGCGTCAGGTCATCAACGAGGGCAAGCTGGCGATCATTCTCGGGATCGAGATTTCGAACCTCTTCGACTGCTTTCTCACTCCGCCCGCGGGGTTCCCGGTGTGTGACAACGATCAGGTCGTTGCGGCCCTGGATCGCTACCAGGAGCTCGGCGTAAGCGTCGTCTTTCCTGTACACAAATACGACAACGGCTTCGCACCGGGAGATGGCTCCGGAGGCATCATCGAGCTGGGCAACTTCATCAACAGCGGCCACTACTCGAACTTCGAGGAACCCTGCCCGAGCGACCTGTCCGGCTTCGACGGCGGCAACATCAGCTTCGCAGGCCTGAACCGGGTGCGTGAGGAGTACTTCTCGACACCGCCCTTTGACATGAGCCGTTTCGCCGATGACCCGATCCTGACGTTGCTGCCGGTGTTGGACGAGCTGCAGGCAGGCTCCGCCACGGGCGAATTCTGCCAGGCGGCGGGCATGACCGACCTCGGTGAGACTCTGATCCATGAGATGATGCTGCGGGGGATGCTGCCGGATATCGCCCATCTGCCTGAGCGGGCGGTGGCCCGTGCGTTAGAGATCCTCGAGGACAACAACTACCCGTCGCTGGCGACCCACGGTGGCAGCAGGGACGGCGGTTTGTACCGCGTCGACGGCATAAAGGGTGGCGACTTTGGCGGCTGCGGCAATCCAGACAATCCCGGGCGGATCGGCGCGCGGTACACCGCTGAAGTGGAGGCACGCGAGGCGGCAGGCATCTTCGGACCGGCTCCGCTCTCCTTTGACCTCAACGGCTTCGCGTTCGGTCGGCGCCCACGCTTCGGTGAAGACGGCGTCTGCGGCCCGGATCAGCAGAACCCGGTGGAGTGGCCCTTTACATCCTACGCGGGGGATGTGGAGTTTCAGCAACCACGGCTCGGCGAACGAGTCGTCGACTTCAACACCGAGGGCTTCGCGCACATCGGGTTGCTGCCCGAGCTCATCGAAGACGCGCGCCGCGACGGGATGAGCGACGAAGACCTGGAACCTCTCTTTCGCTCGGCGGAGTCATACATCCGAATGTGGGAGCGCGCCGAGACGCGTGCCGCAGAGCTGCGAGCCGAGGCTGCACAGTAAATGAAGATACTCGATGTGTCGGAGTTCTACGCCGAACGAGGCGGTGGGGTGCGCACCTACGTCAACCAGAAGCTCGACGCGGCGAAAGCCGCCGGCGTGGACATGGTCGTCGTCGCTCCCGGCCCCGAGGATCGTGTCGAAGCGCGTCGCGGTGGCAGAGTCATCTGGATCAAGGGTCCGCCGATGCCCCTGGACCCGCGCTACTTCCTGCTGCTTCGCGAAGCTGCGGTGCATCAGGCGATCGACGACGAGGCTCCGGACATCATCGAAGGCTCATCCCCGTGGACCGGCGGTTGGTTTGCAGCGCGCTATCCCGGTCCCGCGAAGAAGGCGTTCATTTTTCACCAGGATCCGGTCGCCGTTTATCCGCACACTTTTCTCGATCGCTGGATGACAAGGGACGCCATCGATCGCGCGTCGGGTCCGTATTGGGCGTATCTGCGCCGGCTCAGCGGGCACTTCGATCGCACGATTGTCGCCGGACAATGGCTCGCCGAACGCCTCGCCGGATTCGGCATCAGCAACGCCGAGGCGGTACCTTTCGGGATTGAGAAGCATCGATTCTCGCCGCGGCTCTTCGACCCGCGCTTGCGCGCCGGCATGCTCGAATCGGTCGGCCTCAGTGAAGACGACCACCTGCTAGTAGGCGTGTCGCGTCACCACCCGGAGAAGCGTGTGTTCACCCTGCTACGGGCGATGGAGATGCTGGCGGGTGAGCGCATTAACGGTCGTCGCGTCGGCTTCGTGATGTACGGCGACGGGCCGATGCGTCGGCTGGTGGATCGCCGCGCCGCGCGCATTCCCAACGTGCGTATTGCCGGCTTTACGGCGACGCCCGAAGACCTGCCCCGGGCAATGGCGAGCGGCGACGCATTTCTGCATGGAGGCGCCGCCGAAACCTTCGGGCTCGTGCTTGGTGAAGCGCTGTGCTCGGGATTGCCGCTGATCATTCCGACGGCCGGAGGCTCGTTGGACTTCCTCGACCCGGACTATGCGGTCGGCTACGAGCCCGGCGATGCCTCGGACTGCCGGCGTGCGATTGTGCGCCTTCTGAGGGGCGACATCGCTGCGATGAAGTCGGCTGCGCTGCGCGCGCGCGACGAGCGAGTCCTCAATGTAGGGGATCACTTTCCCGCGTTGTTTGATTCGTACAGCGCGTTGTTGTCTGCAAACTAAGATACCTGAATCCGGGGGGATCAGCGTGAGAGCGGTATTACGGGGAATTCTTGTGTCCGGTTGTGTGCTGGCTTCGGTCGTCGCGTGTGATGAAGACGAAGGCAGCAGCTTCATCGAAGCGCCGGAGAAAGACAGCACCTGCCTGGGACTCTACGGATCGCCGAATGAGCGAACCGGCTTGGATGAGGCGGTGTGTTTTCCTGCGATCGAAGGCGATGAAATCTGGGAGCCGCGTGCCTGGGACGATGACGGCTTTGCCGAGTTGCTCTCCTGGACCCTGGATGAGCCGATCGAGGTGATCGCCGACAATCCCTACGCTGAGACTCCGGATCTGGAGCCGAACCCGAACGCGGTGTGTGCGGTGATGCCGACCGGCGAGAATACTTACCGCCTTGAGACCTTTGAAGGCGCTGACCCGAGAGAGGCGATCGACGCGGCCCTCGACGCCGGTGGCATTGTGACTCACGGCGGCGCCTGCGGTGCCTGCTCGTCACTCGCCGACCTTGAGGTGTACGCGCGCGTGCCGGACCAGACGCAGCCGGTGCGGGATTGCGGGATTCAGAACCTTGGCGCGCCGATCGAGGATGTTGATCAGTGCATTCAGGACGCAGTCGGGTTCTCACCACCATGCGCGAGAATCTGGGCGTACAACACGGTGAACGATGGCGAGGTGTGCCGTGACATCTGCCTGAACAGCGTGCTGATTCTGATGGAGCCGTACAACAATGAAGACGGCTCGCTGAACTCCTGTCTGCAATGCGACGAGGACTTCTCCGGCGGTGTGTTCAAGACGATCGCCGGTCGCACTCGCAGAAACTCCGGGCTCGCGTCCGCGATCTGTCGGCCCTGCGAGACGGTGTGGCGCATCGAGCACAACTACGAGTGACGTGGCCACATACGATGATGTGTTGTTAGAAGCCGAGCTCCCGGAGGAGCGACTGCGCACCCGCGACCTTGTCGAGGTACCAGAGCACATAGCGCGCATCGACGTGGATGGACCGGGTCATCGCCGGGTCGAACAGCCAGTCGCTGGCCATCGACTCATAGTTGCCGTCAAAGAGCAGCCCCACCCATTCGCCACGGCCGTTCATTGTCACTGAGCCGCTGTTGCCACCTGTGGTATCGAGGGTGCTGAGAAAGTCCACGGGAACAGCACCCAACCGGGGGTCGTGCCATCGAGTCTGTTCGTCCGCTTCAATGGCATGCAGCAGGCCGTCAGGTGCATCGAAAGGCTCTTCGCCGGTGTGCTTTGCGACGATGCCGTCCACGGTCGTGAAAGGACTGTGCCAGACACCGTCAGTCGGCGGATACCCGCGTACAAGCCCATAGGTGACGCGCAGCGTGCTGTTTGCGTCCGGGTATACATCGCTGCCGAAAGCCTCGCGGAGGCCGCCGGTGTAGGCGGGCAGGAGCCGCGAGAGTGCGCCGTCCCGTTGTTGTGATCGGTCCAGGTCAGCTCGCTGAAGTGGATACAGTGATACGACTACTTCGAGCATCCGATCGCCGCTCGTCGCGATGTCGCGCTCCCCTTCGCTGAGCAGCGCGAGGCGGAAGTCGGGATCTGTCATCTGTGTGTTTGCGTAGACATCAGCCGCAGCCGCTGCGGCCGGGTCGGCCTCGTCTGCGTAAGGCCTCAGCAGTGCATCGAATGCCTCGATACGCTGTGTGTCAGGCAGCTGCGAGGCTCGACGTAGAAAGTAGGCGAAGAGCAGCTCGTCCGCCTCAGCGTCGTAGCTGCGGTTGATGCGTTGAATACGCTCTTCGAGGTTGGGCCACTCGCGTTCCTGGTACGAGGGCAATCGGTCGACATCGTCCTTGTCCCGCTCGACAGCCAACCAGTAACCGGTGTTTGCGGCGCCGAGGGCTTTGACGGACCAGCGCATCCATCCGAGCAGGGTCTCGCGCTCCCAGCTCGCGTAGCGGTCGTCGAATACGGCGTTGAGCTCGTCCTGTGCCCGGCTGAACGCTTCGCCGGCCTCGCTGTCCGCAAGCCTTGCCGTGGCCTGCGCTTCCGTCGCGGCTCGCCGCGTCACCGTGTCGCTGCTGCGAAAGCCGTCGAGCATCCCGAGGTTGTTCTTCCGGTAGTTCGCGAGGCTGAAGTAGTAGCTGCTGAGTGCGACTTTCACGTCCTCGCTGCGTTCCATCTGCGCCTCGACGATCGCCATCAGCTCGTTCATCGTAGAAATCTGCCACGGGTAGGAGACTTCCTCGGCGTGGGCGAATTCACGAGCCGTGCGCCAACGGTTCGTTCGGCCCGGGTAGCCCGCGACCATGACAAAGTCGCCCGGATCAAGGTGCCCGGTGGTTGGGCGCAGGTAGTGTTGCGGCCGCAACGGCACGTTGTCTTCGGAGTACGGCGCCGGGTTTCCGTCGGGTCCGACGTAGGCCCGCAGAAAGGCGAAGTCGCCGCAGTGTCGGGGCCACATCCAGTTGTCGACCTCGCCGCCAAAGGCGCCAACGGACTCCGGCGGCGCATAGACGATACGCACGTCTTCGACTTCGAGCTTCTGTATCAGCCGGTACTCGGCGCCTCCGTAGAAATCGACGACCTCGCAGCGCCGGTTTGCCTGCTCTTCGCACTCGGCGACGATCGCTTTGGTCTCGCGGTCAACCGCACCGTAGCGTGCGACGTCATCCTCTGCGTCTGCAGTCGCGGCCAGGACCCGGGCTGTCACGTCGTCGAGTGACTCTGTGATGTATACCCGGCTGCCGGGACCGGCCCACACTTCTTCGGCCCGCGTCGGCGCATGAAAGCCATCGGTGACGAGGTTGTTCTCGCCGGTTGAGTTCATCTGCAACGCGCCGACGGCGCAGTGATGGTTGGTGACGACGAGGCCATCTTCGGAAACGAAGGAGGCCGAGCACCCGCCAAGGCTGATCACCGCACCGAGATAGTTGCCCCGCGGGTCGGCGAGCTGCTCCGGGTCCAGGGACAGGCCAAGGCTGCGCAGCTCGTCAGCGCGCTCAGGCAGTTGTTCGGGCAGCCACATACCCTCGCGGGCCTGCGCGACACCGGCTGTCATGAGCACCGCGAGTGTGGCGAGAGTCCGGAGCGTGAGGTCCGTCATGATGCGCTCCCGAAGTTTGCACTTCGCTTCTCAAGCAATGCGGCGACACCTTCCTCGTGATCCGCTGTATGCTGCACGATCGACTGATAGGTGGCGGCCAGGTTCAACGCGGCTTCAGGGCTGGACTGCCATGCATGAAACACGGCGCTCTTTGCCAGGCGCACGGCGACCGGTGCGTTCGCCGCGATCTGACCTGCGTATGCATGCGCAGCATCGAGCAGACCGCCTTCTTCGACCACCTGCTGCACGAGCCCGATCCGCTCGGCTTCGATGGTATCGATAATGCGCCCGCTCAGGATCAGGTCCATTGCGCGGGCATAGCCGACCGCGCGGGTCAGAAAAAAGGCGCCACCGTCTCCCGGCACCAGGCCGAGACGCACAAAGGTGGAGCCGAAACGTGCGCCCTTCGCTGCGATGCGGAAGTCGCACATGCAGGCGAGGTCCAGGCCTGCGCCGATCGCCGCACCGTTCACGGCGGCGATCAGTGGCTTTTCGAATCGGCAGAGGCGTCGTGGAATCTCCTGGATACCGTGGGCGTATCGATGTCGCAGCTCGGACTGATCGCCGGCAAACATTCCGCTGCGGCTCTGCATCGCCTTGAGATCCCCGCCGGCGCTGAAGGAGCGGCCGGCGCCGGTCAGGACCACACAGCGCACAGAGTCGTCCGCTTCGGCGAGGTCTGCGGCGCGTATGATCGACGCGACCATTTCGTCGCTATATGCGTTGCGTGCGTCGGGTCGATTGAGCGTCCACGTGACTACGTGACCGCGCTGTTCCCATCCAAGGTGCTGCAATTCCATCGTCAGGATCCTGTGCTCTTCGTCCGGTTGCCGATGTAGGGCGGCCGGGATCTTCCGGGTTCGCACAGGATGTAGTCGGATGGCCTCGGATTTGCAGCAGCTTCGCGCGCCGGGGGTGTGCCCGCGGTTTCAGCCGACCAGGCTTCGCAGAGGAAAGAGGGCGATCAGGGCGATTGCACTCAGTGCGAGCAGCACCACGCGGGCGTTGCGCGGCAGGTGGCTGCGCGGCATTCGCGTTGGTTCGCGTATGACGAAGAAGACCCGGCGGGCGACGACGACTGTCAGCGCGACGGCACCGGCGATCGCGGCGCAGGCGCCGTAGAACCACACCTGCCCGACATATTCCGACTGGGAGAGGCCGATCAGCGCGATCCCCGACCCCACCATAAGGACGGCTCCGGGTAGCGTCGCACGCATTAACAGCGAGCGCTCAACGGCTCTGAAGTTACGCAGCGATGTTCCCTGTTCGAGCGCACCGAGATGCAACTCCATCACGTGGGTGACGGCGACGAAACCGCCGATCCACATGGAGTATCCGAGGATGGCGAGGGCCTTGAAGACAAGTATGAGCAAGGTCGCCTCTCCACAGTGGGATGATCGGTGGCGTGACCGCAGGTCTGGATGTTTGTGCGCCTCGGAAGGGGCGACGCGTGAACACTGGAATCCACAGTGATTCTGCGCCGCTGAACCCCCGATTGAGGACGTGCTCGCTGTGTGACGAGTTGTGTTGTTACTCCGCCACAGCGCCGCTGATGGTTGTGCTAGCGGGGCGACGATCTCGGGTCAACGGAACACCGGCAGCTATCCGCGCGCGACGGTCTCCGGTTGCCCCTCGCCGGTCTTTCGATATACGGCGACCTTCGTCGAACCACTCCATGGTTCGCTGGGAGTGCCCGTGTCCGAAGATAAGACAGATCTCTCGACCTCGACCCTGCTGACCGCCGGGCATCGTGTGGAAAGCACACAGCACCCTGTAGGGCTGCCCGTGCACCAGACCACCACCTTTCGAATCAACGAAGCGTTGAATGCAGCGATGGCGAGGGGCGACTACCGGTCGCAGCACCTGTACACGCGCATGAGCAATCCGACGACGCGCGCGCTCGAAGAGCGACTTGCGCAGCTTCACGCCGGCGAGGACGCGGTTGTCTTTGCGAGCGGCATGGGCGCGATTTCGGCAGCGCTTGTGGGAGTGACAGCGCCGGGTGACACGGTGCTTGCGTCGACTGAGCTGTATGGTGTGACCGACGGGTTTCTCGACGCCTACCTTGCGCAGATGGGCCGCAGGATTGTGCGTTGCGACATGAGTGACAGCCGCGCGCTGGCTGATGCGTTGGTGGACTTCAGCCCGACATGGCTGCTCGCGGAGACGGTGTCGAACCCTCTGGTACGTGTGCTGGACATCGAAGGCATTGCAGCAGCAGCGCATGCTACCGGGTCCAGACTGGCTGTCGACAACACCTTCGCAAACCCGGTCGCCTGCCGTCCCCTGACCCTCGGTGCGGACCTCGTCATCGAGAGCCTCAGCAAGTCGATCGCAGGCCACTCCGCGGTGCATGGTGGCGCTGTCATCGGCGATGCGTCGCTCACCGCCGAAGTGTGGAAGGCGATGATTCATTTCGGCAGCTGCCTCGATCCCGGCGCGGCCGCCTTGATCTGGCGCGGCATGCAGACGCTGGCCCTGCGAACCCGCGCAATGTCTGACAACGCGGCGGCGATCGCGGACTTCCTCTACACGCACAACGAGGTACAGAAGGTGTACTTCACCGCAGCCGAATCGGGCCGACCGCTGGCGCCGTTGCTTGCCTGCGGCGGGATGCTGTCTTTCGTTGTTGCGGGCGGTGACGAACGCGCGCTGCGGCTGCTCGACTCTCTGTCCCTGATTGTACCGGCGTCTTCCCTTGGTGGCGTCGAGTCACTCGCCAGCCTGCCCTTCAACACCTCGCATAGAAACCCCGAGGCGCGCGAGCGCTGTGGCCTGCTCCCCGGGACCGTTCGCCTCAGCGTTGGCTGTGAGGACGTCGGTGACCTGTGCCGAGATCTGGCGCAGGCCCTGAAGCTCAGCGCTGAACTGTAACCTGTCGAATTGACCGGATAGCGATCGAGTCACCCGAGAGCCGCGTTGCTTCGCACACAAGCTCACTGAGTTGATCTTCGCTGAGCGGCTTGTCGATGGCAACGATGTCATACGCGATCTTGTAGCGATCGAAGTCGCGGTGCGCACTCATGAGGTTGCTTGCACCGGCTGCGTAGATCGCATCATCAAGGGCCTTCTTGGTGCCGCGTTCGGTGCTGTGAACCACCGAGATGACGTGGTCGAAGCTGCCGGCGTCAAAGCCGATGGTGTGTTTCGGCTCAAACACACAGTTTCTGAGTGTACCGTAGTTTGAGAGCAGGTTCGTCGTGCCGGCTACGTGACGTGCGATGCGTGGTTGCGCCTCGTGTGTCGCGGCGCCGATGTGTGGCGTGGCGAAGATGTTTGGATTCTCGGCGTAGGGGTTGACCCACGGGTCATCCGCGTTGCGCGGTTCCGACGGGAACACGTCCACCATTGCCTGGCGAATGTGACCTTCGTTTGCTGCGCGCAGCAGGTCTTCTGACGAGTGTATGTTCCCGCGTGCCAGGTTGACGAAGATGCGAGGGCTGTCTTCGCGGTTCTCGGACATGCGTGCGAAGTCATCGTACGTGATGACGTTCAGGTTGCTTCGGTTCGCGTAGTCGAAGGCCGACACGTGCGCGGTGACGATGTCGGAGTCCGCGAAGAGGTCGCCAAGCGTCGGTGCAAAGGTCCACCCCAGGAGCTCTCCGACTTCTCGGGCTACCGGGCGATTGTCGTAGAAGGCGACCTTCATGCCGAGCAGTTCAGCGGTGCGCGCGACCTGCTTACCGATATTGCCGAGCCCGAAGATCCCGAGGGTCTTCCCGGCGATCTCGTAGCGCTGTGCCTTGGACTTCAGGAAGCTGTTGTCGTTGGTCTCGTCGACGGCATGGAACACGCGACGCGACATGCAGAGAATCTCGCCGAAAGCGAGCTCGACGACGGAACGAGCGTTAGAGACCGGGTCGTTCGTCACGAGTACGCCGTGCTTTGCGCAGGCCTCTTTGTCGACAGAGTCGTCGCCGATGCAGCACAGCATCACCGCAGCAAGCTGGGGCGCTGCCTTCAGTACGCGCTCTGTGATCTGCACCCGCGAACGCTTGAAGATCAGGTCGTAGGGGTCCTTCTCAAGGATCCTGACCAGATCATCTGTGTTCGGCGTGCTGTCCGGACGTACGGGCTCGATGCCGATTCTTCGCAGATGGTCGTCGAGGGTCTTGTCGGGAGATTCGAGGATGAGCGCCCGCCGGAAAGGACCCGTGAGAACGCGTGGCTGGGTGGCTGGCATCGGAACTCTCTCGCTGAAGTTGTTTTACTTTGCCTTTTCGAGTTCAGGCTTCACAAAGCGGTAGACCAGCTCTGTGACGACATCGACCTGAGTGCGGCCGGTGCGGTCGCAGTACTCCTTTAGCTTCAGGTGCGCTGCGGTGCTGATCCAGAGAGATTTTTTGCCTTCGTTGCTCATGACAAACTCATGTTGTGTGCAGATTCCGTGGGTGTGCTGCGCGGGTCGTTGAAATCAGACGAGCCAGACGCCGCCGAGGAAGCGCACGGTTCCATCGTCTGCGGGAACCGACTCTTTGCGGGGACGACGCGCAGTCTGCTTTGCGGCCGGCCGCTTCTTCGCAGGTGCCTTGCTGACCTTCTTCGGCGCCTCTGCTTTTCGTGCGGTCGTCGTAGCTGCCTTTGGAGCCGCCGCTTTCGGTGCCTCCGCTTTCGGTGCAGCCGCCGGCTCTGCCGCCACAACCGGAGCGGGCGCGGGTGCGTCCTCACCACTGAGTCCTGCCGCCGGGTCGAGGCTGTCGATCTGGTTGAGAATCAGGTCGCTTGCGAAGGAGACCATGGACTGCTTCTTGACCTTGGCGAACGCCTTAAGAACTCCGTGTGCCTCTTCATCAACCCATACGGGCATCTTATCTTTGGCCATCGTTCACCTCATACGTGCGCGCAGTTGCGGCGTGTTCTGCGATGTCGGCAACTCTATGTGCGTCGCCGCCCGCGGGGCGAAGCGCTTATGGGGTGATGCGCAGCCGGTCAAGCGGAGAGAATGGCTTTTGCGGCCACCCTGCCCGAAGCGATCACTGCCGCGATTCCGTGGCCCGTACGGGTGTTTGTGCCCGCCAGGTAGAGGCCCTTGACCGGCGATTTGGCGCCGGGCCGCTTCATGAACTGCGCGGCGGTACCCGCGAAGCCGTACGAGGTGCCATCGCTGGAGCGCACATAGCGCTGATGGGTCATGGGAGAGCAGGTCTCGCGGTAGACGATGTGATCCCGGACATCGGGCATCAAACGCTCCATCTGCGTGATGCACGCTTCCTGAAGGCGCTCTTTGACCTCCTGGTAGCGGGGATTGTCCGAGTAGCTTCCGTCCTCGATCTCTGCCGGTGTGGTGCCCCACCAGGAGGCGTCCGGGGGCACGATCGTCATCAGCTCAAGGTTCGTGTGTCCGGCAGGCGCCAGTTCATCATTGTCCGGGTCCTTGAGTGAGGCGGTCGAGATGTAGAGCCAGGGCTTGTCGAGGGCCTCGTCGTCCCCTCGCTTTGTCGCCGCATAGCACTCGTCGAAGTCGTAGCTGTCGAAGAGCCAGACGTTGCTGTTGCCCCAGGGAAGCTCATCCGGAGAGATATCGAGCCCAAGGAAGACGACGCTCAGCGGCAGGGCCATCGAAAACCCGGCGACCTGGTCGCGGAATCGCCGCGGCACCTGCTCGGGCGCGAAGAGCTCGGTGACAGTGCGCTTGAGGTCCGCGTTCGAGATCACGGCGTCCGCGTGAATCGTGCGCTCCCCCAGATGCTTGTTAATAAAGCGCACACCGGTCACGCGGCCACCTTCGGTGATGATTCGCGTCACCTGTGAGCGCAGGCGCAACTGCCCGCCTGCGCGCTCGACTTCCTCGGCGAGCCGGTCGCTGATGCGCTGTCCACCGCCCTCCGGGTACCAACCACCGCTCTCGAAGTAGTGCGCAAGGACGCCCATGTGCAGAATCGTCGACACCTCACCGGGCGCGATCGCATAGATTCCGTTCTGCGCGGTGAGGATCGCCCGCAGCTGCTCGTTGTCCGTGCAGCTGTCGAGAAAATCACGAAGGGGGCCGAGCGCGTATCGCGGGAAGAGCAGACCTCGGCGCGCTCCTCGCAGCAGGGCGGCCGTCGAGCCGCTTTTCTGCGCCTTCATCAGGTCAGAGGTTTGCCGTGCGAGGCGCAGAAATCGCCGGATTCCCTTCGACTCCTCGGGAAACTGCGCGTGCAGGCGGCGTTCAAATTCGTCGATGTCCGCCGGAATCGTAAAGGTGAAGTCCGGGAAGTGAAGCACCTCGAGCTCCGAATCCATCTGGCGGAACACGATGTCCTCGACGCCGCTTTTCTCAAGTGCCCGCTGCACGCTGCCACCCGGGTGGCAGCCACCTACGTAGTGCAGCCCGACATCGAAAACCCACTCCTTGCGGCGGAACACGGTCGCGTTGCCGCCGGGTATGTAATGCTGATCAAGGATCAGGACGCTCCTGCCTTCCCTGGCAAGGCCGGCTGCCGCGACGAGGCCACCGAGACCTGCGCCGACGACGACCACGTCGTACCTGTCCTCCACTTCGCCGCGAACGCGATTCTGTCGTGTCTGTCGATCGGTCATGCCTGTCTTCCTCCTGCTCTCTGCCAATCCCTGCCGGCGGCTCCAATCTGACCGCTCCGTGTACGCTGAGGTTCACGGGGCTGCGCGCCTGTAGCATTGATCGCGCGAGAGCGCGTCGTGTGAGAGTTCGGGAGCACGATCTACCCGGCGGCGGCGGCAACGACCGCCGCGCCCGACGCGAAGGCGCCGCCTGCATGATCCGCTGTTCAGTGATGTCGAACCTGATAATATGTCCGCCATGAGCACCCGCTTCTCTATCTCGATGCTCCTCAGCGCCGTCCTGATCGGTGGATGCGCGGATGATGAAGTCGGCCCTCGTGACGACAACGGCGTGGTCACAGCAGACCCGCTGCGCTGCGATGCCGATGACATGCATCGCTACGCCTGCTGTGTCTTTGATGAGGTCAACCTTTGGCGAAAGGAGCAGGACTCACTGCTACAGCCCTACGCACATGATCGGGAGCTATCGACGGTAGCCTTCGACTACTCCGCGTTCATGGCGGAGCTCGGTGACTTCGGCCACGGCCTGGACCATCGCGGCCTGGGCGAGCGACTGGATGACTACGGCGTGTACTGGCGCAGCATCGGCGAGAACATCCAGCGCAACAGCTTCCCGGACTGGCGCGAGGCCTGCGTGTCCACCGTACGCGGAAGCGGCGGATGGGCGGCCTCGGAGGAGGGCCATCGAGAGGCGATGCTCGGGATGACGCGCGAGGGTGACGACATGGGATGGACCCGCTCCGGCGTCGGCGTCGCCCGCGGCGAACACTATTGGTACGTGACGATGTACTTCCTGCGCGCCGACTGAAGACCGTGCGGTACGGATTCGTCGCGCCCGCCCGCCGTAGCGGATAGCGCGCTCGTCGTGTAGCATGGCCTTCAGCAGGAGGAGGGCCAATGAACGAGGCTGATGCGCCGGCAATTCGGGCGGATGTAGTCCATCGCGTCGTCGCGTCAGTGATCGCAGAGTCACGGGCCGGCGGTGGTCGTCCGGTCCGCGAAGTGATCAACGAGACGCTCTTTCACGAGAAGCGTCGCCTGGCCCGGCGAAGCGAGGGCGGTGACGAAGAGCGTGCCTACTACCGTGAGATCCGCCACAAGCTGCCGCAGACGTCAGCGATCGATGCGGAGAGCATCGTCTCAGACATTGTCACCCGCTACGCCGACGAGATCTCGGGACACTTCAACCCGTCGATTTATCGCTTCGCGACCGGTGTCATCAACCCCGGGCTCACCGGTCTGCTCAATGGCCTGTCTCCAAAACGCCTCTTTCGACGCCGCGGGAGTCTGCAGCCCTGGGACGAGATGCTGGTTCGGCAGGGCGAGGTCGACAAGCTCCTGAAGTTGCGGGAGCGCGGTACGATCCTCCTCGTTCCCACTCACTCATCCAACCTCGACTCCATCCTGCTCGGCGCGGCTATCGAGCGCATGGGTTTGCCGCCGTTTACCTACGGCGCCGGACTCAACCTCTTTGAGAATCGCATCGTCGGCTACTTCATGCACAACCTGGGCGCGTATACCGTAGACAGGCTGAAGACGGATCCGCTCTATCGACGCGTCCTGAAGGAGTACTCCACAGTCGTCATCGAGTATGGCAGGCACTCACTTTTCTTTCCCGGCGGTACGCGCTCACGTTCGGGATGTGTGGAAACACATCTGAAGAAGGGGTTGCTCGGCACGGCGCTCGATGCCTACCGAAACTGCGCCGCCGCCGGCCACGATCGCCGAGTGTTTGTTGTCCCGGTTACGATCAACTACCCGCTGGTTCTTGAGGCGGCGACCCTGATCGATGACCACCTTCAGATCTCCGGACGCGCGCGACACATCATCGTTGACGATGAGTTCAGTCGGCTCGAGCGATGGGCGCAGTATGCCCGCGGCCTGTTTGCCCTGGACATGCACATCTATCTTCGCTTCGGTGCGGCGATGGATCCCTTTGGGAATCCGGTAGATGAACACGGCGACTCGCTGGATCCGCAAGGACGCGTCATCGATCCGAGCGGATACCTGCGTCGAGGAGGCGAGATCGTCGAAGACGAGCAGCGCGACCGCGAGTACACACGCCTGCTGGCGGCGGCCATCGCGAACGCCTTTCAGAAGAACACCGTGGCCTGCGCAACGAATGTGGTCGCGTATGCCCTGTTCTCGGTACTGCGAAACGAAAGCTCCGAGTCGGACCTGTACCGCTTTCTGCGCTCGGTCACGCCGGAGCTTCCGACGCCGGTGGATACGGTGCTGGAAGAGCTGAGGGCGTTGCTGGAAGAGCTGGCGTACCGGGAGTCCGAGGGCAGGATTCATCTTGGTGAGATTGTCCGCACGAAGGACGCCGAACTGATACTCGAGCATGCGTTGAAACGGTTCGGCGCATACCACACGGATGCCGCCGCGCGGCGTGATGGCTCCTTCATCGCCGTCGAGAATGCGAACCTCCTCTTCTACTACCGAAACCGCCTCGATGGGCTCGGGTTGCGCGGTCAGCGTAGCGAAGTACCCGGGAGGATCAGCCGATGAGTATTTGTCTGCTCGGCTCCGGAAACTGGGGCACCACCCTCGCGCACCTGATGGCATGCAACGGCCACGACGTGAAGTTGTGGTGTCGCAGCAGATCGGTTCGGGACGAGATCAACAAGAAGCACACAAACCGGCGCTACACCGAGGGCTTTCCGATCCACAAAGGTGTGCAGGCAAGCAACGACCTCAGAGCGTGTGTGGATTCTTCGGATACGATCATTCACGTCATCCCGTCGAAGGCCTTTCGCGAAGTCAGCCGAACGATTGCCCACATGCTTCGCCCGGACCACGTGATCATTCACGCCACCAAGGGACTGGAGCAGGGCACTCAGAAGCGTATGAGCGAGATTCTGTGTGAAGAGACCTGTGTGCGACAGATCGGTGTGCTCAGCGGCCCTAACATCGCCCGGGAAATCCTGGCCGACAAGCCCGCCGGTACCGTCATCGCGACCCGCTTCCCCCGCGTAGCCGCTGAGGCGCAGCGGCTCTTCGCCGGCCCGCGATTCCGCGTCTACGACAATAGCGACGTTGTCGGCGTTGAGATGGGCGGGGCGTTGAAGAACATCATCGCCATCGCCGGTGGCGTGATCGCGGCTCTTGAGCTTGGCGAAAACGCCCGGTCATTGTTGATCACCCGTGGACTTGGCGAGATGACCCGCATCGGCATGTCCTTCGGTGCCGAGGCGCCTACCTTCATGGGATTGGCCGGAATGGGCGACCTCATGGTTACCTGCGCGAGCCCGCACTCCCGTAATCATCGCCTGGGGCGTGCGATGGCTGCCGGAACGGGTCTCGAAGAGGCGCTGGCGAGTCTTGGGATGGTCGCTGAAGGCGTGAACACCAGCCGCGTGGCGCACGAAATCGCCACCGAGCGCAGGGTGTACGCGCCGGTGGTCGAAGCCGTGTATCAAATGGTGCACGAAGATCGTGCCCCGTCCGATGTCGCCCGCGAGCTGATGCTGATGGAAGCTCGCCCGGACATCGACTTGTAGGCGGTATCGATGTGATCGATGCCGGTGCCGACTCAGTCGGTGAGAACGAAGGTCACCTTGAGGCGGACGCGGAAGCTGGAGATCTTGCCGTCTTCGACGACAACCTTCTGATCGGCAACCCATGCGCCCGTGACATTTTTGAGTGTCTGCGACGCGCGCTCAACGCCGTTTGCGACTGCGTCTTCGAAGCTGCGGGGTGAGGCTGCTGAGATTTCGGTGATGCGTGCTACTGACATAGGTTGGCTCCTGCCCTGCGTTCGCCTCGGCGAACCGTGATTGCGCGCGGAAATTCACGCGCAGATTTCAGACAACTCCGCGCCATTCGGGGCGGGGTGTTGAGATAGAGACTACCGGCAGAGGCTCAAGGTCACAACGCACGCGGCGTTATTGTGGGGGTGGCTCACCACTGTACGTCTTCGGGGATGTCACAGGCGTTGAGCGCGTCGAGAAAGGCGTCGGCGCCCGGGAGCTCTTCGCAGGCCTCGACAGCCGCTCCCACGTCGTCGCAGAGGATGTTACCCGCTTCGTCCGCCGGGCATTCCTGCATGCACTTGTCGGCATCTCCGATCTCGGCAGCCATGCAGTCCAGCACAGGGATGGCGTGGTCAAAATGCGCGAGCGCGGCTTCTCGGTGGCAGGCGTTTGGAACCACCTTGTTGGCGGTGATCGCCGCGTAGCAGTCCTCTGCGCTTTCGTCGGCGAATGGCAGCGTGGACATGCATTCGCAGTAGCTGTGATACGACGCCTCCATCGCTCCGACGATGATGTCGAAGCGTTCAATAACGGCGGCCTGTCGTTCGTCGAGCTGCGGCTCAGTCATCTCGACCGGCAGCTGCACGAGCTCGGGCTGCGGACTCTCGTCCGGGCTCTGGCGTCCGCAGCATGCAGTCATCAGCGCAGCGGCGGCGAGGCAGGTGATACGTGCTTTCAAGGCGTTCACTCCGGTGTAGATTCTGTTGACTCTCATATGGCTGTGCGCCCCGTGGGTCGAGGCGTCCGGCGGGTTCAAGAGCCCTCCTCGGACGGCAACGAGTTGCGGTAGAGGATGAGACCGAGAACGGCGATTCCGGACGTGGCGACGACAATCTTTATCTCTTCAGGGATATCCTTGAAGAGCAGCAGCGAGTCGAGCTCGAAGCCGCCGATGATTGCGATGCCCAGGATCAGGTCCAGGGCTGCGGCGCCGGTGATCAGTCCGGCCGCTGCCAGTATCGATTCGCTTCGCTGCCTGCTGCCTCGCTCAGCGGCCCAACGGAACGCAGCGCCAATCAGGATACCGGTGCCCAGATATGCGGGCAGGTAGATGCCGACTGCCAGCGCCATCGCGGGCAGCACTTTGCCGTTTCGGTCGCCGACCATCTCGATCATGACGGCGACCACGCCCAGGCACGCGCCGACCATGATCGGTGTCCACGGGACTGCCGAGTTGATCAGCAGGCCTTCGGTCAGGGTGGCGAACATTTCGCCCTGCGGCGCGGGCAGGTCCGGGCTGCCGAGGGTGTATGCTTCGTGAGCAACGTAGAGCGCGAGTGGCACGACGATTGAGCCCGCGATGAGGCCGATAACCTGCGCCGGAAACCCGTCCTGCACCCGGACGCCGCAGAGCTGCATCGTCTTGTAGTCCTGGCTGGAGTCGTTGGCAGCGCAGACCGCGACGCAGGCGGCGACGATCAGCGCGGTAAGCACGTAGACGTCGTCGATCGACTGTCGGCCCAGCCCCACCGCGACAAGGCAGAGGACGAGGGTGGTTACGAAGATGGTGCCCGAAACCGGCGACGCCGAGCTGCCGACCTGCAGTGAGAGGATCGCGCCGAGGGTTACCATCAGCATGCACATGACGAAGATGGTGCCGCCCATGGCGAAGCTGAAGCCGGTCAGGCCGTCCGTCGCGAAGAGCCACCCGATGAGAATGACAAAGCCGACAACGATGCTGCCTATGAGCATTTTTCGCTTCGCGGGATCGATCTCCAGGGTCATGTCGATGCCGGCGGTGGTGCCTGTGCCGCTGTTGACGTGAACGGATGCCCTTCGCGTGCTCACAAACTTGATGAGCGAATACGCAACGGCCACGGTCATGGCGCCTCCACCGACCCAGCGCATCGAGTTTGCCGGCCATGCGGCTGCGGCCGCCGACGCGGGCTCAATCGTCGTGAGAAAGAAGTCGCCGGCGAGGCGGAAGAAGCTGCCGAGAAAGACCAGCAGGGCGGTTGCAAGGGTAAGCAGGCCGCCGATACCGATGTAGATCGGCGTGAAGGGCAGATCGAAAGTAAAGTCCCGGGAGCCGGATTCGCCGGTGATAGAGCGCTTCCAGATGACGACGTGCTCTGTCGCGAGTCCGATGTAGGCGATGAGCGGCGCCAGGAAGCTCGCGGCGAGGCCCGCCACAAGCGAGCGACCGAGGCGGGGTCGCCTCGCAGAGTGCGGATCCAGCGCCGCTGTCTCGATCATTGTCTCGCAGGCCCGTGCCTCAGGCGCAGGCAGGGTCGGGTCGGTGAGGAACTTGCGCGTTGCGAGCCCCACAAAGCCGAAGCCGATCAGTGAACCCGCGATGGACATGATGATGAGGGTGACGACGTCGACCGGAGGTACTTCCAGTCCGAGGTTCTTGTGCAGAATCTGTACCAGCGGTGCGGTGAAGATCACGCCGGCCGTGACGGCCATACCCGCTGAACCTGCGACCTGGGCAATGTTCAGAAAGCGGGATCCCTCGCCGCGAGCGATGCGGCCGCTGAAGGCGGCCCAGGCGAAGAGGATCACCAGCGGACTGACGCCCGGGGTTATCCCCGCCTTCAATCCGGCGATCACCAATGTAGCGGCCAACACCGTCGAGACGATGAGGCCGAAGATCATAGGAAAGATGTCACGCCTGTTCATCGAAAAACGCACTCCCTGCCGGCTCGCCGCCCGACACCTTCAGCCGGTCGAATTCGACGGCGTCATCACGACGCAGATATCGCAGATGCCGGGAGGTCTACCGGCGCGCTGTCCACGCTACAAGCGCTGCCTGCGCACAGCTGTCGTCGGCTCCGGGGACGTCCGATGATACCCGACGCCACACCCGGGGACGCGACGTGGATGATTCCGCGTGTTGAGCGCTCGTTTCGGCATCTGCCGCGCCTTCAACGGAGTAGGGGGCGCAGCGGGCGCCGACACCCGTGTGAGCGAGCGGTCGAGCGCCGGCGTGGGCCCGCGCACTCCGGCGAGCGTCCTTCGACAACCTGCGGAACCTCCGGGCGCCCGGGAGCCGCCCAGCCGCGTTGCGGATGACGACCTCACGGGCGGAGTGACGTGCGCCGTGGACGGACCGCGACAGGATCATCGGCGAATATTTCCCATCCGGACCGCGATTTGACAGTGTGGAGGGCCTGAACTAGCCGAGCCGGCCCCCTGTGCAGCGGACTGGAATGACGCGCCGATCGACCAGAGCTTCGCGGATTCGCAATCAGCGCGCCACCGAGCGCAGACGTTCCCTTGTGTCATATCACGCATCGGATGCTCCGCGGGGTGACGCGGTATCGGAGGAAGCGGTGGTCCCGGGGAGCGAGTCCGCGCCGACATCGACGCCCCCCGCAACTCCTAAGGCCCCCCGCGCCGACGCCTCAGCAGCGAAGCCACGATCGAAGACGCCGACGCTGCGCCATGTGGTGCAACAGCCCGATCAGGTGGCTCCGGTGGAACAGGCACCGGCGTTGAAGGACTCGGAGCTTCCGTCATCACTGTCGAGGTCGGCAAAGGCAGAGCCCGCCTCACCGGCGCGCACAGGAGACACCGGCCGCTTCCTGCCGCTCTCTGAGCCTGAACTCACCCCGGCATCTGTGGAGGCGGTCGAAGAGCCCACAACAGGCAACTTTGAGAAGGCCGGTGCCCCGGCGGCCGAGGAGTTTGTTGCGGCGCCGAAGCAGGCGCTGCAGGACTTCGAAGCACCGCCTCAGCCGAAGCTGCCGCCTCGCTGCATTGCACACGCCGGCACCCACCTTCTCGCGGCAACCGCAGCCGACGTCATCGAGGGCTGGCGTGCGATGCGTGATCGATTCGGCTCTACGGCAACCAACAAGGTGAAGGCGCGCCGCGCGATGATCGACTGGTTCGAATCGCAGCGAAACATCTGCTCAGGATCCGTGTTCTGGTACGGCGACTTCTTCGTGGTTCGCTCGTGCGTGGTTCGCGCTGATCAGCCGGCCGAGGCGGCGGGAGCCGAGGGGTGGTTCATCGCCTTTGATCCGAACGGGTCCGGATACGTGGACCACCCGCTTTTCGCTGACATGTTTGAGGTGACGCGCGGGGCTGCCATCACCGTACACGAGCTGGGCTCGCCGGCCTGGCTGTCAGAGGCGCGGCGGCTTCATGAAGCGCGCGCACTGGGTCTGGAGCAGGCGCGCCCCTTCACACCGGCGTCCATCGACAGCATCGGTGCCCATGATTTCGTACGAGGCGAGGCGAGATGAGCCCGCAACACAGAGCAGATTGGTATGACTGAGTCGCGATTTTTCTGTCCGGTTAGCGCCCGCCTCACGGCCGGAAACGCCCCTCTATACACGCCGATCGACGTGCCTCCGGGTCGTCTGGGGGAAGATGGACCGGACCTCGCGGAGATCGCCGTCGAAGTCGGTGAGCGCATCGGTATCGAAGATCCGGCATCGTCCGATGCGTGTTTCGCAGCGTTCGCAGGCTCGCCGGGAGTCGTGCTTGTTTCGCGTGAACCCTTCGACGTCCTGGACCTCGAAGAGATCACCGCCGACCTGATCGGCGCCGTTGCGCACCGAGAGCTGACCGGAGTGCGGCGCGTCCAGGTTACCGGCAGCGGCCACGTTTTTGTGTGGTTGGATTTTCAGCCGGTTTGCGGACTTGTGAGCACGCCGGGAGAGATTCGCGCGCTCTTCGACGACCTGAAGGCGCTCCACGCCGCCGGTCTCGTACACGGCGGCATCAACGACCGCTTCATCAACCCCTCGAACCCCACCGGTCGCCGTGTATTCGGTACCGGTCTCGCGTCTGCGTATGCCGCGTGGCGCCGCGCAGCGGGCATTGAGCTGGGCGACCTGACGGCGGATCCCCGCTTCGCGTCCCCCGGTGAGCTGAGCGGCGAGGGCCCGTCCGAAGAAGGCGACAGATTCGCGCTGGCAGCGATCGCAGTCACTGAGATGCAGGCAGGCGATGACGCGGGAGCCACGGCTCCGGTGCAGGGCATCAACGCATTTCTCGACCGCTCCGGTGCCCGCGCGTCCCTGCTCTCGCGGGCTGAAGAGTTGGGTGACCGGACGGCCTCTCCGATTCTCAAAGCTGCGCTTGAAGGCGCGCCGCCGAAGTCCTTTCCGATCTGGCGGGCCGGGTTGGCCGCGCTGGCCGTGCTCCTTCTGGCGGGCCAGTGCATGCAGGTGATGCGTCGTCCGGCCCCGGCCCCGGCCCCGGTAATTGCCGGCGGTGAAGTGGACCCCGTTCGATGCAACGGCCCCGGCGTGCAACTCATTGGCGATGAGTGTCGTCTCGACGCGAACGTGGGCCGCTGCGGAGACAACACCTACTTCGACCCCATGTCAGCCAGCTGCCTCGCCATCGCGCCGCGACGTGAGGCAAACGACGACCCGATCGATGATACGCCTCGGCGCCGGGCAGACACCGGCGCCGTCGCTTCTGCCTGGATTCACCCCGTCATGGAGTGCAACCCCTCGCAGCGATTGATCGTCGAGAAGATCTCTTTCTCGAACGATGACATCAATCTCTCGATCGGTGAGAAAGGAACCATCGCGCGCCAGGCGGCGTACTGCCAGGGCGAGGCTGAGGTCATCTATTACACCAGCGTGCCGGGACTCGAGGACCGAGCGCGAACCATTTACGAAGAGTTTCGCTCTTCGTCCCACTGTAGCGACGAATGCCGCGCGCGGCTGCCCGAAGTACCCACAGCGATCGTGTATGTGCCGTACATCGGGCTCATCGAGCGTGCCAACGACCACTACCTGATGTTTCACTGCTGCGCGTCTTGAACCCGACGGGCCAGAGGAGCGGCGTCGGTCTGAACGACCCGATTCCGCAACATCAGCGTGTCGCAGTGTTTGGTTTGGGCGCGTCCGGGCGCGCCGCCTGCCGTCTGCTGACAGCGCTCGGCAAGTCCGTTGTGGCGTGCGACAGCCGCACCGGGCTGTCATGCGACGACCTGCCTGACTCCGTAATCGTTGTGCAGGGCAGGCTCTCATTGGAGGGCGCGACGACCGTGGTCCTGTCACCATCGCTGAATCCCGACTGGCCGGAGAACGCAGCGAAGAACGAGCTCGCGCCGGTGTATGCGGCGTGGCGGGACGGCTCTCTCGATCTCTGGTCCGAGGTCGAGTTGGGCATGTGTGCTTTCGCCGGAAACATCGTCACCGTGGGCGGAACAGACGGAAAGTCGACAACCGCGGCGCTGTGCGCCCATCTCGCCCGGGCGTCGGGCGTCGATGTGCTGCTCGGCGGAAACTCGTGGACCGCGTTCAGCGACGTGCTGCTGCAGAACCCCGCCGCCGACCTGGCAGTAGTTGAGGTCAGCGCTTTTCAGAGCTGGGCCGGTCACCGGATGAAACCCGACGCGGCGATCCTGACAAACATCGCGGCCGACCACCTGGACCACTACGCAGATGAAGCGGACTATGTAGAGGCGAAACGCCTGATTACCGCGAACCTGGGCATCGGCAGCGCGGTGGTCCTGTGGTCCGGCGATCGGCGGCTTGCATCGTGGGTCGACGAGCTCGAGGCTCGCGGCGTGTGTGTTGTTGGGTACGACGGGGCGACCCCCGCGCCGCCCCCTGGGGTGACGGGTACACCGCCGGCCTGGGACGACGCGCTGCGTGTGCCGGGCGCACACAACCGTCGAAACGCCGCGGCCGCGTTCGAAGCCCTCCGCGCGGTCGGTGTTTGGAAGAGCGAGACCCACGAAGCCATGTGGTCGTCGCTGCAATCTTTCGGCGGGCTTCCACATCGCATTCAGTTCGTTCGGGAGCTGGACGGTGTGTGGTGGTACAATGACTCGAAAGCCACAAACGTACACGCTGCCTGTGTGGGACTCCGCGCGATCGACAGGCCGCTCGTGGCGATCGTAGGCGGTGTCGACAAGGGCCTCGACCTTGTTCCGCTGATCGAGACACTGAGAAATAGGGCTCACGATGTCCTCGTAATCGGTGAGCTTCGTGAACGATTCTGCGCCGAAGCCGACGGTGCACTCACGACACACCCTGTCGAGACTCTCGAAGAAGCGATCACTCTGGCTCGCAGACTCGCCAACGACGGAGACGCCGTGACCCTGGCACCGGCATCGTCATCGTTTGATATGTTTGCGAGCTTCGGTGATCGGGGCGATCAGTTCGCGGCCGGCGTGCAGGCGCTCAGGTAGGCGTTCGCCCCTGCGGGGCGTTTCGTTACTTTCTGCCGTGGGCGTCAGTCTGCGACAGGAGACGCTTCACAATGCAGCCGGGCAGCCTGGCAGCCGGCGACGCCCTTCGCGCTACTGCGTGCAGTCTCAGGTCTCGCGCAGCTCGTAGCGCGCTACCAGCGCCATCGTGAGCAGAATACCGAGCAGGAAGAGGCCGCCTGCGTATCCGAACACAGCGAAGGCTTCTTTGGCTTCATCGCGTCCCATCGCGGGTCCGTAAATTCCCGCGAACAACCACACGAAGGGATAGAGAAATCCGCCCGCCGCCGTAAGATACGCGGCGGAGAGCTTCAGCCTCTCAGGTGCTTTGACGCGCCCGAGCAGTAGCAGCACCCCGAGCACCATCGCGCCGATACCGGTCGCATGGAAGTGAAAGCGTTGGTAGTAGCGCCAGTTCTTGCCTGTCTCAGCTTCGATCATCGCCGACTTCTCAACAGGATCCTCTATTGCCTGTATTTGTTCGTTGCGTTCCAGGCCGGCCGCGATCCTGTCCTTGAACATGTCTTCGTTCACGCCGAAGAAGATTGCGATGAGGACGCCACCGGCCATTGCTCCGAGGGCGAGTAGAAACGGAATCTTATTGAGCATTGTATGTCTCCGGTCTGGGTGATGCCTGCGGATTTCTCCGCCAAAGTCTCGTGCTTCTCTGCCCTTCCGCATTGCTCGGACGCCCATCATCGCGCCCGGGACCCGGTCGGAGCGGTGGGCCGCCGCACGACCGCCGCCCGCGCCGTATGTTTGTTGCAAACATCGGCACCGGCATCGGCCATGTCGAGCGCGCGATCGACGGTAGGTTCAGCAAGGTGGTGCAGGTAGAGTCGCCCGGGCGCGGCTCCTTTCAGCCCCGGGCCTGGGGTTCTCGTCTGTCAGTGGATAGAAAGCTCGGCAAAAGAGTGCCGCAGACACCGTTCGCTTTCGTAGCTGACGGCCCCGCACCGCCGAAATCAAATATCCGGTTGGATTCCTAACACGGCTACGTTTGCTGTGCGTGTGTAGCACTCGAGGTTTGGCATGCTCAGTAGAATCTATCCGATCGCCCTCATCTCCCTCTGCTTCGCAGTTCCCGCCTGCACTGGTGATGACGCTGAAGGGAATGACACCGGGAGTGACACCGGGAGTGACACGGGCGCAGACGTCGAAGCTGACGGGATATCCGCCCCTGTGTTCGAAGCGAGGTCCGTTGAAGTCGGTATTCTCATCGTCAACGAGGACGGCGACACCGTGTTCGATCCCGTCGGCTCCGAGGTGTGTGTATTCGAATACCCGGACGAAGATACCTGTGGCGTCGTCGGCGTCGCCGGAGGAGATGCGCTTGCCGAGATACAGGCCCCGGTGGGTGAGCGTTTCCGCATCGTGATTCGTGGCGAAGGCCTCACGCCTTCGCTGACCCAGGTCAACGCCGAACACAGTGCCGATGCCCCCCTGCTGGCTCTGGCGACTCCTGAGTCGGCTGTGGACACCACGTACAGCCGGGCAGAGGTCTCGTATTCAGACGAATTGGGAACATCGATCTTCTTGATGCTTCCGGACACCGTCGACGCCCGCGCGTTCCATGGTGCGACGGCAACGGTTGTTTCCGGTGGTTCGGCGACAGTGGTGTACTCAGACGAAGAATCCAACTTCGACCCGGCCGCTACCGAAACGGACGGCTTCGGCACGATCGGACTCTTCGGAGCATCGCCCGGCGAGATCGGAGTTCGCGTCGACCACCCTCTCAGTGCCTGCACAGCGGCGCACCGCGGCGCATGGGACCGAGCAGACGAGAGCGGGCAGTTCGACGTGCTGATCGAGCCTGACATGGTCACAATCAGTATCGTGGGTTGCGGAGACTTCGCCGCTCAGGACGACATGGAGTGCGGTGTGACATCCGACGATTGTCCGGACAGCGCCGCCAAGTGCCGAGTGCACTTCTTCGAGGCGGTTGATGGCGGCAGTGCCACGGGTACCACGTGCGTCGCGCCAGGCGATCGGGAGCTCGACGAGACCTGCGAGCGTCCCACCGGGGAATCTGGTGCGGACGACTGCGAGGCCGGACTTTATTGCGCAAACTTCGACCTCTCGCCGGGCGAACCTCGAGTCTGCCGAGAGCTCTGTCTGGAAAACGCCGAGTGTGACAACGGCTTCACCTGTCACGGCATGGGGGGTGGCGCGGGGCGCGCGCCCGGCCTCTGCTTGCCGACCTGTTCGCCCTTCGAGCCGCGGTGCGCCGAAGGATTGACGTGCGTTCCGTTCCGAACGGCGACTTCGGAGCAGATCCAGGATTACGGGTTCTGCTGGTTCTCAGGCGACCTGGAGCCTGGCGCATCATGCGCCCTCGATCAGGACGGGTGCGCCGACGGTACCGCCTGCGTCCCCTGGTCTGACGGCGCAAGATACTGCTCTGCCGCCTGCGATGACACGCACCCCTGCGACAGCGGGGACTGTGTATTCGACGAGGACGGCGGCTTTCAACTGTGGGGCTTCTGCCGAGAGTAGTTCGTCGGGAGTGAGTCTTGAGGCCCCGGACGAGAGGCTCGCTGTCCCCGAACAGTCACGACGCCGGTTCAAAGGTGTTTCGCGCCTGCTCAGCCCGGGGAGGGACCGGAGGCTGTGTGACGGGTGCATCGCGGATTTGCGCACATGGCGGGTCCTGCCATGCAGGCGAGGGGGCAGATAGCCGCTGCAAAAGGAAGCAGAGTGATTAGGTAGGTGGCCATGAACAGTGACCCCCACCGCGCTCATCGCACTGGAAGAAGGCTTTGCAGTTAGTTGCCAATTGGTTCGAAGGCCTGGGGATCAGCACGGCGATCGCCGTCGCGCTTACCCGAGTCATATTCGTGGTGCTCGTCATCGCGCTCAGCTTCGCCGTCAATCTCGTTACAAAGCGGCTGTTCGCGCGCACCGCAGGTCGGATCATAGCGGCCTCGAGGACTACCTGGGACGACGCGCTTCTGCGTCATGGCGTACTGACGCGCCTGTCGCATCTTGCCGCGGCGATCACCTTTTACCTGTTAATGCCGCTGGTATTCAGTGGACGACCGGACTGGGTCGCGCCGGTCCTGGCGGGAGCGCAGATCTACGCGTTGGTGATGGTCATCCTCGCCCTCGGGTCGATGCTCGACGCCGGGGTTGATGTCTACGAGACCTTCGACATCGCCGACCGGATTCCGATCACAGGATTCGTACAGGTCGCGAAGCTGCTGATCTACTTCGCAGGAGGTCTGGTCTTCCTCTCGATCGTTGTCGACAAGACACCGTTGATTCTGCTCAGCGGCCTGGGGGCATTTGCTGCGGTCCTGATGGTCATTTTCCATGACGCGATCCTGGGCTTCGTGGCCGGAATTCAGCTCACCGCCAACCGGATGGTGGCCCGCGGCGACTGGATCGAGATGCCGAAGTACCAGGCAGACGGCGTTGTCATCGAGGTCTCTTTGACGACAGTCAAGGTGCAGAACTGGGACAAGACGATCACGACGATCCCCACGTATGCGCTAATCAGCGAGTCGTTCAAGAACTGGCGTGGGATGTCTGACGCGAACGCGCGACGCATCAAGAGGGCCATCAGGATCGACATAGACTCGATCCGCTTCTGTACCGATGAGATGCTAGAGCGCTATGCAAGGATTCAGTTTATCAGCGAGTATATCGAACGGAAGAAGCGGGAGCTGCTGGAGCACAACGCACGCTCCCGCGCAGAACCCTCGAGCCTGGCGAACGGCCGTCGGCTGACAAACATCGGGACCTTTCGGGCGTACGTGCACGCGTATCTCGAGAACCACCCCAATATCGTGCAGGGGATGACCTTCCTCGTACGGCAGCTCGAGCCTTCTGAGGTCGGCGTTCCCATCGAGATCTATGTGTTTTGCGATGACACGGCGTGGGTTCGCTACGAAGCGATTCAGTCGGATATCTTCGACCACCTGCTGGCAGTTGTGCCGGAGTTCGATCTGCGCGTGTTCCAGAATCCGACAGGCGCGGACATTCGGATTCTCGGCGCCGCGCCGGCGGTCTGAGTCAACCGACCTCAAGGTGTTCAGAGTCGACAGGCATGGGACGGCGCTTCAACCCGGGGACGGTCCATCGTCGATGCTGATAATTGTGTCCCGGGGTGACGGCAGGCGACCGGGGTGATCCAGATTGTAGTGCAGGCCGCGGCTCTCTGTGCGTCGGCGGGCCGACTCGATGATCAGGTGTGCGACCAGCGCGATGTTACGAAGCTCGAGCAGCTCGGGAGTCACCAGGCAGTCCCAGTAGTATTCTCGAATCTCGGCGCGGATCAATTCAATGCGCCGGCGGGCGCGCTCCAGGCGGCGGTCCGAGCGCACGATACCGACGTAGTTCCACATCAGGCCGCGAATCTCCTCCCAGTTCTGTCGGATAACAACGGCCTCATCGCTATCGACTGCGTTGCCGGGCTCCCAGGGATCTACCGTCGTCGGCTTGACCGGAGTCAGCTCGTCGAGAATCCCGGCAGCCCGGTCTGCGAAGACCAGCGCTTCGAGGAGGGAATTCGAGGCGAGCCGACACGCACCATGAAGGCCGGTGCAGGCGTTCTCGCCGATCGCCAGCAGGTTGCGAACGCTCGATCGACCCCGGGAATCGACGTTGATGCCGCCACACACGTAGTGGGCCCCCGGCACGACGGGAATCCACTGCTCTCGCATATCGATGCCCAGCTCAAGACAGCGGCGATGAATCCCCGGAAACCGCTCGACCACCTCGACCGGGTCCAGGTGCGTCATGTCGAGAAACACACTCTCTTCACCGCTGCGGGTCAGGTGCATGTCGATCGCGCGTGCGACCACATCTCGCGGCGCCAGCGAGCCCCGCGGGTGCACGTCCTTCATGAAGGCCGTACCGTTGGCCGTGCGCAGCTCGCCACCCTCGCCGCGCAGCGCCTCGCTGATCAGGAAACTCTTCGCGTACGGGTGCGCCAGTAAGGTCGGGTGGAACTGCAGAAACTCCATATTCGCGATCTCGGCGCCGGCCCGATATGCCATCGCGATGCTGTCGCCGGTCGATACACCCGGATTTGATGTGTAGCGATACACCTGGCCGGCGCCCCCCGCCGCCAGCACGACATGGTCAGCGACCACCCGATCGATATGACCCGTCGCCCTGTCCAGGATGTATGCACCCATGCAGGCCCGTTCGTCGTCGGGTGTACGCGACATCAGGAGATCGACGGCGATGGCGTTGGCGAGCATGCGCACATTCGGGTGCGCGCTGACCCGGGCGAGAAGCGCCTGCTGGATCGCCTGCCCCGTCAGGTCTGCCACGTGGGCTACGCGGCGCTCTGAATGGCCGCCCTCACGGCCCAGGTCCAGGCTCCCGTCGGCGCCGCGCGCGAAGTCCACGCCCAACTCGATGAGCCTGCGCACATGACGCGGTCCGTTCGCGACCGTGAGGCGAACAATGTCTTCCCGACACAGTCCCACACCGACTCTGAGGGTGTCCGCAACGTGGCTTTCGTCCGAATCGTCAGGCCCCAGGTTGGCGGCGACACCGCCCTGTGCCACCGATGTGGATCCGTCGGCGGGCGAAGCCTTGGTGACAATCAGGACGGGACCGTGGTCTGCTGCCTGCAAGGCAAAGTACAGCCCTGCGAGGCCGCTACCGATCACCAGAGAGCGCGTAGTTTCCATGACGGCCCTCGTAGCCCTTTTCCGTCGCCATGACACCCTGTTATGTCGCGTCCAACCCAGCTGTGGAGATGATCATGGAGACCAACTTTGACGAGCGATACACCCTGCCGGGCGTCGAAACGATCGACGACAGCCCGGAGAAGATCGCGGCCAAGATGGCGCGGATTCGTGAACTGGCAGAGCGCGAAGACGCCGTAATTCTCGCCCATAACTACATGCGCGCCGAGGTACAGGAGGTCGCCGACCTGATCGGCGATTCCCTCGGCCTCTCACAGGCCGCGGCCGAAACGGAGTCATCGACCATCGTCTTCTGCGGTGTTCACTTCATGGCTGAGACTGCGGCGATCCTCTCGCCGGACAAGCGCGTTCTGCTGCCGACCCTGCGAGGCGGGTGTTCGCTCGCTGAGGCGATCACGTTGCGCGAGCTGCGCTCGATGAAGGCGGAGCACCCGGACGCCGTCGTAGTCGCATACGTGAACACAAGCGCCGAGATTAAGGCCGAGGTGGATTACTGCTGTACGTCGGCGAACGCGGCGAAGGTGGTAAATGCTATCGATGCCGACACCGAGATCATCTTCCTGCCGGACATGTATCTTGCCCAGGTCGTTCGCATGCAGACCGGCCGCGACAACATCATCGCGTATCCGGGCTACTGTCACGTACATCGGATGATCGATCCTGAGGATGTTGTCATGCTGATGCGGGAGCGGCCGGGCATCGAGCTGCTGCTGCATCCTGAATGTGGTTGCGTGTCCTCGTGCATGCAGAAGGCCGTCGACGGCACGTTGCCCCAGGACCAGGTGTACTTCCTCTCCACCGAAGGCATGCTGCGCCACATCGAAGCCTCTGACGCACAGGAGTTCGCCGTCGGCACCGAAGTCGGAATCCTCCACCGTCTTCGCAAAGAGTTTCCGGACCGCAGCTTTGTGCCCGTTAACCCCGAGGCGGAGTGCGCGTTCATGAAGACCATCACGCTCGATTCGATCATCGCGACGCTCGAAATCGGCGGCCCGGTGATTCGCGTCGCCCCCGAGACCGCAGCGCTTGCCCGCCGTTCCATAGACCGGATGCTTGCGGTCGGACGCTGAATCCGGGCTCGTCCGCGCGGTGATCCGTCATCCGGAGACGCCAGTCACCCGGCCGCTTTGACCTGTCGTGACATCCACGGAGCCTGCCCGGTCACCGTACTGGTTCCAGGGAGTGACCGGCGCCGTACACGTGTGTGTTCGAGCACGAGGTGGCGGACTTCGATGCTCCGATGATGAGAAGCGTCGTTCAACATTCCACGGGAGACCATGGCCGGGATGCGGCCAGGATCCGTCGGATCGCTCTCATGGGTTGGCGACGCTCGAGCCGGTCGCTGCGTCGACACTCGCCGCGTGCCGGGGCGCAACCACATAGAGAACGGACGGCAGCCTGTTCAGCTGGTGCATCTTCCGCGTGTAGAAGGCCTCGTCGCCGGATTCGTCGTCACTGAGCTCCAGGCGTGCGATGATCAGGTCTGCGTCTTTGCATCTCTCGCGCATCGCGCGGGCCTCACTGCGATCGGGCATCGCCAGCACGTCACGTATCTGCACCTCACTGCCATAGTGTTGGGTCGCCGATCGAATCGCGGCTCGCCGACGCAGTCCTTCTCCCTCGTCGGAGACGTAGGACAGGACGGTGATCGCGCAGCCCTCCCAGCGCTGCCCGGACGCCAGCTGTGTGGCGATGTCGAGCATGGTCGCGCCGAGCACATTGTCCGTCCACCAGACGTAGATGTCTCTGCGTTCGCCGAAGCCGCGGTCGCGATGTTCGTGAACCGCGATGACCCTGCGGCCGAGGGCACTCAGGTCGCGGATTGCGCCGAGAAACGCCGCCGGATCGCGACCGGTTCGGGGCCAGCCGACGAGCGCTGTGCTGGCTTCGAATCCGCCCACACCGTAGCTCTGGGCCACCTGGCCGATCCCGCTCCACACCTGCGGGACGACCTCGACTCGAGCGAGCAGGCCGGGATATCGTTTGTGCACGGTTTGCTCGAGCGCCGAGCGCATGGCTCCGCGCTGGTCGCCGGTGGTGCGCAGCGCCCCTTCGACAAGGTAGACGACAGTCGCGATTCCACGACCCTCGGCGAGCAGACCGGCGACCTCGATGGTCTTCTCGTTGTCGTCCGGGTCACCAACAAAGGCGACGATGTTTGGATGTCGATCGCTGGACTGCAACCCGCGGTGGGCGACCCTTCGCAGCGCGCTGTGTGCAAGGGACAGCCACAGTTCGTCCGCGCCCGATCCGCTGCTCTCCTGTCGCCCGCGCTGTGCCAGGGTGTGAATACCGGCAATCAGTAACAGGGCCGGAATCAGAATCAGCGACTGAATCACGCTGCCGATGTACAAAGCAAACACAGAGGCAGCACATGCAACGACAGCAGAGACCCGGCGTTCAGGCCGCCAGGCCGTGGCTGCGGACCATTCATTGATCGCGACCGCGAGGCACAGGGCGGCGACGACCGCCAGGCTCATCACAGAGGCAGCGACACCCGCGCTGTGCATGTTTGCCGGCAACGCCAACGCCAGCGTCAGTGGGAGCACCGCGACCAGCGCTATGCGGCGGCCGTCGAGCGCTCCTTCCGTACGGGCGAAAAGCCGCGGTGCCACCCGGTCCAGTGCGAGTGCGTGCAGGGCGTCTGCGCAGTAGCTGATTGCTGCGTGTGCCGCCGAGAACAGAGTCAGCCACAAGCCGATGTGAAGCAGAAAGCCGGAGCGGGTGTATTCCCAGAAAGCCGCCGGACCTTTGGCAAGCATGAGGTCGCCGAGGCGCAGTCCGGCCCACAGAGCGCACACACCGAGGATGGTCGCTGCGGCTATTACCGCCGCAGTTTGCGCCCGTGCGGAGGCCCTCCAGGTGTGTGCCGTTGTTTGATGTCTTCCCAGTGGTAGCAGGGCGGCGGCGAGCGCAGGCATTACCAGAGCAAGTGCACGGGTCAGGTCCCCCCGCTCAGGGTGCCACCAGCGAATCTCGGTTGGAGGTTTGTCCGAGCTGCCGGTCAGGATGAGAATCAGGGTCAGCGCCACGCCGGCCAGTCCGAGTATACGCACGACGGGGGTAACGCGGGGGCCGGCGGCGACGGAGGCCGTGACTGCGACGCAAAAGAGGGTCGCTCCGACGGCTGCGGGCAGCTCGGTGATCAGGGACCAGGAGTAGGCGAACGCGGTTGCGGCGAATGCGGCGGCGAACGCCATCGCCGGCAGAGACGTCCATGCGAGCGCGGCGCCGGTTGCGTGGCCGAAGACGCGGGTCAGCGTGTGTGCGTCGCGGCGAGCCCTTGCGGAGCGTGTTGACAGCACGCTCGTCGCGACGGTGCCGCTCAGCGCGAGCAACGCGGCGAGCGCGCCGAGACAGAGGAGGGCCACCGCAAGACCCGACGCGGCGACGACTGCGGGCAGGACGATGGCTGCGACGCCGGTGACGGCGGCGGCGACCATCGCGGCGCCCAGCTGCTTCACGGGGTTGTGATGATGTCCAGGTTGGGCACCATCACGATCTCGATGCGGCGGTTCAGCGCGCGCTCCTCGCGGGTGTCATTGCCGGCTCGGGGACGGAACTCACCGTACCCTGCGCCCGAGAGGTTGCCCGGGTAGCATCCGTTTTCCTGCAGAATCTCGACGACGGACAGCGCACGCGCCGCCGACAGGTGCCAGTTGCTTGGAAATCGGCTGGTGCTGATCGGCACATTGTCTGTGTGCCCTTCGACCTGAAAGCGTCGGTCAGGAAACTCGGCGAGCACGCGGGCGATGCTGCTGAGCGCACTGCGACCTTCGTCGCCGACCCGCGCGCTGCCGGGATCGAAGAGAATATCCTGGGGCAGGTTGAGAACCATGCGACCGTTCTCAATCGATATCGAAAGCTGTCCGGCGTCGATGAGCGCCTGAAAGCGGCCCAACATGTCTTGATAGATGCGATTCTGCTCGCGAGCCTCTGCCTCGATCTGATTGAGTCGCTCGATGCGCTCCATCAGGGCCGCTCGCTCGCTCTGACCTGCTGCGAGCTGCTCTTCCGTGTTGACCCGAGCGCTGCGCTCTACACCGAGCGCGCGGTTTGCGTCGTTGAGTTCGCTGTTCGAGAGTTCAAGCTGTGTGGCGACTTCGATCAGCTCGGCGCGGGCTTCATCCAGGAGTCTCTGCCGCTCTTCGGTGTCGCGAATCGTGTTGCGAATTGACGCCTCGCAGATGTCGAGGCGGTGATTGCGTTCGGCGCCCACAGCTTCGAGGTTAGCGATGCGCTCGTTTGCTTCCGCCAGCGTGGACGCAGTGGTCTCGTATTCCTGAGAGACACCGGCGAGCTCATTCAGCGTTTCTTCGTGTTTGGATTTGGGCACACAGGCTGCAGCCAGCGTGATGATCGCGGCGGCGCAGAGAACCTTGTGTGTGGGCAGCGTTGTCATGTCATGTCTCATAGAAGTGTGTTCGGTCCTTTCATGGACGGCACATCGGAATCGGGTCGTTGATGATCGTGTCCGTGTTCTCGTCGCAGGAGTCATTGGTACAGGGGTTGCCATCGTCAATGGGCAGCGGCAGCCCCGGGATGCAACCTGCGGCCCCGTCGCAGCGCTCGGTGCCGTTGCAGAAGATGCCGTCGCCGCAGAGGCCATGCATCGGGCGGTGTTGGACCGTGCGCAGGCCTTCGTCGCAGATGGTCTCGGTGCATGCGATGCCGTCTTCGTGGGGGCGGCCGGGTGAGCAGGTGCCCTGAATGCAGATCTCTTCGCCATTGCAGAAGATGCCGTCCTGGCAGTCGGCGGATGTCATGCAGCCGGTGGGCATGGCAGGAACTACCTCTTCGATCCGACCCGTCGGCTCCGGTTCGGGCTGCACAGGCTCGGGCTCCGGTGCCGCTTCTGGGCCGTCGTTGCGGGCGGTGACCGGTGCGCGGTTGGCCGTCGGCATGTCGAATTGAAGGACGAAGCAGAGCAGGAACTTCGCAAAGAAGCCGTCCTTGGCGCTCTCTACCTGGCCGCTGTAGTCGTTGACGATGTTGGGGTTGACCTGGGCCCAGCCGAACTCGGAGCGCAGGAACACCAGCTTGCCGAAGTAGTGGTCGAAGCCGAGCGCTACGCCCAGACCCTTCTGTTCGTTGCCGGCCGCGTAGAGAAGCTCGATGTCCGCGGCCCAGTGGCCGAAAGCGTCGCCGAGGCGCCCATCAGCGAACTCGACTTCGGCGCTGGCATCGCGCTCCAGGTGGATGCCGACGCTGAAGGCGTGCATGTTGTATCCGATGCGTCCTCGATAGCCGATGAAGGGGGCGGCGCCGAAGGTCGTGGGAAAACGCCCGATGATGCGGCGGCCTTCGGAGTCCCGAATGGTGCCGCGCTCATCGTTGGTGCTGCGCAGGCCGTATCCGCCTCGCAGTACGAACTCGACCGAGGGCTGCCAGGTTGGCGACCTGTCGCCGAACACTTCGTCGCCGAACTCCGAGGCGGTGAAACGGAAGTCCGTATAGAGGCCGTTCGAGATGGCGCCGAAGCTCTGCCAGAAGATCTGGCCGGTTGCGAACCCGGGCAGCGAGAGCCCGAGGCCGAGACCTACGCGCGCGTTCATCGACTCGCCGGTCCATGTCAGCTCGTAGGTCGTCGAGGGGGTGCTGTCGTCCTGCGCCAGGGCGGGCGACGCGGCGAATGACGCGCAGGCGATTGTGATCGCAAGTGCGCGGGCTGTCAGTCGGGCTGCATGCATCGGGCTCTCCAGGTCGGCTATTCTCGGTGAGCTATAGCCTGCTCGGATCGGAGCCGCCAGCCCTGCACGCCATGGCCCGGCGATTGTTCTCAGCGGCTCTCAGCGGCGTACCCGTGAGATGGTTCCATCGATGCCTTCGAGGATCAACGTGATGGACTTGGCCTCGCGCGCGCCGTCGCCGTCCACGTCGATATCATTGGGCGCCAGGGTATCCAGGAGCCCGATCAGGGACTCCGGTGCGAGGGGCAGATCGGCGGGGTCAATACTGCGAATGGCGGTCTCAAGGTCCGTCTTGAGAACTGCGCCGGCGAGCAGCCCGTTGAAGCCGGTGACTTCACCGCCGCTGAGCACGGGAGTCATCTCGATGGTGACCATGTAGATAACGAGGTCCAGGGTGGTTGTTGCGCTCAGGGGTATCGAGAAGGGCATCGACGTGGTCGCGCCTCCGCCTCGCACGGTGGTTCCATCGAAGTTCGAGGCGATCGAGATCAGGGGCTCGCAGCTCGCAGAGTCCACCGTCGCGTCGTCGACTTCGTAGATGCAGGCGGCGTTCTGGTAGTCGCAGAGCTGGTTCGCCGGATCGAGACGTGACTGATAGACGGCGAGGGTGAAGTCATCGTTGGGGAAGTCGCGAAACTCCATCAGGAGCATCAGATCGCCGTTGTTGATCCCGTCGCCCAGGGGTTCGTTCGCGAACGCGCCGAGGGGGCCCAGGGTATTGTCACGCTGACCGTCGCCGTCGATGTCGAGTGCATTGCCCGAGGCCTCGTTGGCGCCGAGTTGTAGCGATTTCACCTTGCTGACGTCTCCGAAGACCGGCTGGCAGGCACATCCGCTGAGGTCCTGCGCGACGCACTCGCCGAAGTCACAGACCTCGCTTGCGGTGCATTCAACGCCGTCGTTGCAGGGATTTCCGGAGCGCGGATTGTAGAAGCAGCCGGAGTTTACATTGCAGTTGTCGACGGTGCAGTCGTTGGCGTCGTCGCAGGTGCGCGGGGCTCCGACGCAGACACCGTTCGAACATGTATCGTCCTCGGTGCAGGCGTTGCCGTCGTCGCAGGCTACCTCGACCTGTGTCCATGTGCACTGCGCTGTGTCCGGGTCGCAGGTGTCTTCGGTGCAGGGGTTTCCATCGTCGCAGACCGACGTTGCGCCGCTGCAACAGGGGTTGAAGGTGGGCAGGTATTCGCAGCCGCTGACCGGAAAGCAGATGTCGATGGTGCAGAGGTTGCCGTCGTCGCAGGGCGGATCCGTGCCGGGCATACAGGTACCCGATTCGCAGGTATCGCCGCCGGTACACGGGTTTCCATCGTCGCAGGGTGCTGTGTTCAGTGTGGTTGTGCAGCCGTCCACCGTGTCGCAGATGTCATCGGTGCACGGGTCGTTGTCGTTGCAGACCACGGGGTCGCCTTCGCAGGCGCCGTCTACGCAGTGGTCTCCGACGGTGCAGGCGCTGCTGTCGTCGCAGGTGGCGAGCGCGTCGTTGGGAACGTTTGTATACACACAGCCCAGGTTGGGGCTGCATGTGTCTACGGTGCAGACGTTGTCATCGTTGCAGAGCACGCCGTCGCCGCCGCCACACGCGCCGGCGCTGCACGTTGTGTCGGTCGTGCATGCGTCGCCGTCATCGCAGGCCGTGTCATCCGCACGAGGGCTCCATTCGTGAGGCGCCGCCGGGTCGCATGCCAGGCAATCGCTGTCCGGAGATAACGCGTCTTCATCAACGCAGACGTTGTTGATCAGGCAGAGCCCGGCGCGCAGCGTCCACTTACAGGTCTTGAATCCGGTGGAGCCGTCCGTCGCCGTGCACGCGTCATCGGTACAGGCGAGGCCGTCATCGCAGTCGGAAGCGGTGTTGCATCGTCCGACTGCGCCGGCGTCGTCGCCGTTGCCGTTGCTGTCGTCGCCGCTGTCCGACTCTGTGGTGTCGCCGGTCTCGCCCGGGTCGGTGTCTTCAACGACGTCTGAGGGCGTGGTGTCTTCGTTGCCCGCGTCCTGGCCGGTGTCCTGGCCGGTGTCACTGGCGCTCGGATCGCTTCCGCCACACGCGCCGAGGGCCACCGCGACGAGAGCACACGCGATCGTGAGGAGTACGGCTCGAAGCGTCGGACCGCTGTTTGTTTGTTGTCTCATTCGGTCTCCGTCAGCGCAGTCGGCCGTATACGATTGTGTTTCCGTCGATGTGTGTGTTGAAGCCCGGATTCGTCTCGGGCTCGATGGCGATCACCAGGGTGCCCGGTGCCACACCGAGGTCTTCGCTGATATCGATCTCGGGCAGGGGGAACTCAGCGATGGGCTCGCCGCCGCCGAGCAGATCGCCGAGGGAGGGGATCAGCTGGGCCTCAAGCAGGTCACGGATGACCAGCTCGGAGTTGATCAGGTTCTCCTGTTGGACTTCGAGATCCATTCGAACGTTTTCGATGGACTCGATGGTAATCTGGATGGCCCCGTTGCGTGACGCCAACGACAGAGGCGCTTCAAAGGCGACGTATCCGATGATGTCGATGTCCTGACCGAAGAGGTTCATGTGTGCGTCGATGCGGAGGTCGCCGAGGTAGAGCTTGAGCTCTCCGTCCCGGCAGTCGCTGGCGAGGGGTGGCAGCCAGGCGCTGACGTTCATCTCGAGATCGTTGACGCCGAACTCCGTCAGGTCGAGGCCGCCAAGCAGCGACTCATCGACCGGGAAGTCCATGAGCCCTCCCCACCAGGCCGCGCGCAGAATCGCGTTCAGAAGGTCATCGGTGAGCACAAGTTCAAGGGGTGTGATCTTGGGAATCACGGTGATCTGCGGCGGCGTGCCGCATCCGTCGCGCAGGGGAACGCCGAGGTTGTCGTCGAAAGGATACCCGGTTGCGACTGCGCGTTCGTTGGTGGAAGCCCACGCCTTGAGGTTGAAGGTTCCGCCCGGGGGGCCGGGCACGGAATCCTCAAAGTCGATACCGGAGAAGTTGCTCGCCAGCGCGATGGGGATCTCGCCGGAGCCGTCAAGGCGCGGCAGATTGACGTCAAGGTTGAGGGCAAGTCCGCTGAATGCGCTTGCCAGCGTCGGTCCCAGAATGTTTGTCAGCTCGCCGGTAAGCGACGATTCAAGGCTGGACACGAGGTCATCGCGTATGACCAGCTCTACCGCGCCAAGGATGATGTTTGTCCACCCATTGTCGGCGTACACATCCATGCCGAGAATCGATGTGTTTGCGTCGCCAACGCGGATAACCACCTCGCCCTGGGAGTTCGTCGATATTAGCAGCTCCGCGGTGACCGTGATGCTGTCTGCGGTGATTCCGCCACCGCCGGAACCGCCCGCGACGCCACACTTGAAGCCGTTGCAGTCAAAGTAGAGGCGGCCGTTGATACCCTCAAGGACAAGTCCGACCAGCAGTCCGCCGTCGAAAGCGTCGAGCCGTACGTCGGAGCTGCTGTAGCCGATGGAGCGAACATAGATGTCGTAGCCCGCTTCGGAGGCGATAGGATCGCTGGTCCCAAGAAGAGCGCCGAGGTCGTAGCCGTCGATCACCGTTTGAAAGATCATCGCGAGGTCGCTCGGCGGCGGCGTCAGGCGATCGTCGATCGTCTGCTGCGCGAGGTAAAGCACCATTCCCGGATCAACATTGGGGCCGTTCTGATAATCGCGGGACCAGTGGAAGGACTGGATGCGCTGTTTTCGCGTACCGAGGTCGTCTATTGCGACCATCTCAAGTGTGTTGTGGCCGACGGTCGCCGCGTAGGGGTAGGCGAATGTGTAATTCCATTCGCTGCCGAGGACCGGGACGATCGGCACTTCCGCGCCGTTGATCTTGAACGAGACGATCGGTCCACCGCCGGAGTTGAGGCGTCCGGTAACGATTACGACCGGAGGCAGGTTGTTGCTTTCGATCGTCGCGGCTCGCAGAGGAAAGTCCACCTCGATCTGCGGCCGACAGGAGTTGGTGGAGAGCACTGTGTGGGTGCACCCGAAGGTCGCGTCGCAGCCGTCCTCTGTACACGCGCGACCGTCGTCACAGTTGATGGTCGCGCCGAGGCAGTCGCCATCCATGCAGGAGTCGCCCGCGGTGCACGCGTTCATGTCATCACAGCTGAACGTGTTTGCTTCGTTTACGCAGCCGAGATCAGAGTCGCAGTAGTCCGTCGTGCAGCTGTTTCGATCGTCGCAGATCGGTTCATCGACGCCCGTCACGCAGGTGCCGGCAACGCAGCGGTCGCCGATGGTGCAGGCGTCGCCGTCGTCACACGACAGGCCGTTGTTTACGTGCAGCGGTCCGATACCGGGCACGCAACGGTCATCGGTACAGGGATTGTTGTCATCGACGTCGATCGGCGTGCCGAGGCACGCGCCTTCGGTGCAGGTGTCTGCCTCGGTACACAGGTCACCGTCGTTGCAGCTGTTTGTGTTGAACGGGAACACGCAGCCTTCGTCCGGGTCGCAGAGCTCGTCGGTGCAGGGGTTCGTGTCAAAGCAGAACGCGTCGATCGGGATGGCTCCGCAGCCGGTGGCGTTGCAGTAGTCTGCGGTGCACGCGTTGCCATCGTCGCAGGCGCCGGGGAGCCCGACGCACGCACCGTCTGTGCAGGCGTCACCGATGGTGCAGGAGTCCTGATCGTCGCATTCGATGTCATTTGCTGCCGGCCCGTTAAATACGCATCCCGTCGCCGGGTCGCAGGAATCCGCGGTGCACAGGTTGCCATCGTTGCACACTGTTTGTGTGGTGCCGACGCAGCTTCCGCCGGAGCACACATCGCCGCCGGTACACAGGTCCCCGTCGTCGCATGTCGCCGTGTTGTTCGTCTGTACGCAGGCCCCGGCCTCGCAGGCGTCGTCCGTGCACTCGTTCTCGTCGTCGCAGTAGAGCGCGATGCCCAGGCATACCCCGGCGCGGCAGGCGTCGTTGGTTGTGCAGCTGTCACCGTCGTCGCATGTAGCGCTGTCATTCAGGGTCCAGGCGCCGGGATCCACCGCGACGTTGCACACCTGGCAGGGCTGCAGGGGATCGGCCTGCTGGTGGTCGTAGCAGTCGCCGTCAATGTCGCATTGATCGTCGGTGCAGCAACCGTCGATGAGCTCGTGAACGCAGCCGATGTCCTCGTCACAGATGTCTTCGGTACAAGGATTGCCGTCATCACAGCCGGTCTCGCAGTTTGGCTCGCCGCAGCCGGGGACAAAGACGTTTTCGCCGTCGGTCGATACGTCGCAGGGGTCGGCATCTGCATCGCTCTCGGCGTCGCCCGCGCCGGTGTCCTCACCCGTGTCTGCGTCATTGATTACGTCGCCGGAGGTGTCACCTTCGGTGTCTTCATCGGCGCTGCCGGCACCGCCCGCACAGGCGCTGAGCGCAGCGGCCAGCATCACAGCGCAGAGCAGAGGCAGCACAGAGGTCGCGGCGCCGGACGGCTCTCCAGGCGACAGGCCTGTGAGTCGACGGCGCGCGGCGGGCAATGGACATGCGCTCGGCGCTTTCATCGTGCGGTCTCGGGATTGGGTTCGGGCCATTGTACCGGTCTTCGCGGCTGCGCGCGACCAATCCGCAAAAAGCTCCCCGCAGGTCGCAGCCGGCAGCCCCGGCCGGCGCGCAGGTGACCGGGGCGCGCGCATCGGTGTCAGTAGTTGTAGGCGCCGACCCCGCGCCACCGTGAGTCCGTTGTGAACATATCCGTTGATAGCGACGAGTCGTCCCGAGATCGGCGAGGTGGATCCGTGGATCCCCTCGCCGAGTGGAGTCCGGGCGGTGCGTTGAGTGGCGATTTCGCCGAGACGACCGCACCCCGCCGGCATCGACGGGTTACGCGAGCGTTGTCCTTCCGGAGCTTTGCGGGCAATGCCCAACCACGAGCACAACAGACTCTGCCTGCGCAGCAGGCACCAGGGGCAATGAATCGATTTCGAAGGGCATGGCGACACATCGCCGCACTCCCGATAGTATCGCGGGCTGTCGCGATGCTGCGCGACCCGCAGTCAGCGGGAGGCGCGAACAATGCTGCGGAGAAGGTGCGCGAAGCCGAGCTGGTTCGCCGGGTGAAGGCGGGCGGCGAAGACGCGAAGGTTGCGTTTCGCGAACTGGTTGAGATGCATCAGAGCTGGCTGGTGTACTTCTTGAGCTGCCTGGTCGGTAACGTGGCGGACGCTGAGGACGTCGCGCAGGACGTGATGGTGCGGGCGTACATGGCGATCGATCGTTTTCGAGGCGACGCGCGATTCAAGACCTGGCTGCGTCGCATCGCCATGAATCAGGCTTTCAACCACCGGCGGTCGAAGAAGCGGCGACCCACAACATCACTCGACAACGAGTCGATGGACGTTGCCTACAACGACACGGGTGCCGCCGGGGTTGTAGAGCGCGAAGTGCTGACCGTAGTGATGGCCGAGCTGCCCTATGTCTCGCGCGAGATTCTGCTGCTGCATCACGTCGAAGAGATGCCACTGAAGGAGATCTCGGAGCACCTCGACATCGGGCTGTCCGCGGCGAAGATGCGCCTCAAGCGTGCGAGGGAGCACTTCGGCGAGATCCATGAACGCCACACCGGAGCAGAGACGTGACAGAGGGTGACGACGAGCGCGACTTCGCCATACGGCGCATGTTCGATGCAGTACGTGAGGGCCTCGCCGGTCTGGTCACGAACCTCGCGGACCGCGTTGATCGCGAGATTCGCAGTCTTGATCCGGAAGAACGGCACCAGGCACCCGGCGCCGACCACGTGCTTCGCTCGTCGATTATTCAGGCTATCAATGTGCTGACGGGCTTCATGGCACGCGGCGGAAAAAACACCGGAGAGGAAGACGATGCTGGCTGAGCTGAACCTGGAACCGTTTCGAGACTTCTGGGATCAAATCGTCGAGAGCGTCCCGGACATTCTCCAGTTTCTACTGATCGTCGTCGTCGGACTGCTCTTTGCGTTTGTCGCGGGACGCGTCGTCCGCGGCATCGCGCGAAGTTCGGGGCTGGAGGCTCGCCTGGAGCAGATCGGCTCCGGGCAGCTGCTCTATCGCATAGGATATCGGCGAGGATCCGCGACGCTCGTGGGCTCGATCGTCTTCTGGATGATCGCCCTGGTGACGACCATCGCCGCACTTGATTCGATTGGAGCGACGTCTATCGCCGACGGATTCCGGGCGATGGTGGCGTTCATTCCGCGGCTGGTCGCCGCGGGCGTGTTTCTGCTGGTCGGGCTCTGGGGCGCGGACATGGTCCGCAAGCTCGTGGTCGGACTCACTGGCGAAAAGTCCGCGCTTGAGGCGCCCGGTCTCGTAGCGAACATTCTCTATTACGTCGTCACAGCGGTCACCATTGCGCTTGCCCTCGATCAGCTGGGTTTGGCGACCGACATCGTAAACGGCATTATTCAGGTGTTGATCGGCTGTGCGGCATTTGGCCTCGCGCTGTCGATGGCATTCGGCTCCAAAGAGACCATGTCGAACGTCATCGCGCGCACGTACATCGCGCGCCAGTATCAGGCAGGAGACGTAGTTCAGCTCGAGGACGGGCGCTCCGGCGTCGTCAAGGCCCACAGCCCGATTACGATGGTGTTGCGGGTCGATGGTGGCGAGCTGACGGTTCCCTACACGCGAGTACTCCGGGAGGTGATTCGCGTGGAGCCTGTAGATGCCGGGGGTATTGGCGGGGATTCGACGGATTCCTGAGGCCGCAGCGGTGGCGTCACGGGTCGGTAACTCTTGCGGCCTCGGTGTCTCAGGGAATCAGGGTCTCAGGGAATCAGGGTCTCAGGGTCTCGATGCAGCAATCTGCGACCACACTGACCTCGTCGTAGAGTAGCAGCCCATCGCGGTCTTCGACCAGGATAGAGAGTCGCAGGGTCTCTCCGTCAAGGGACGCCGGGTCTACCCAGTCACCGATGAATACGGTCGCCGACAGATACTCCCACGGCTCGTCATCGCCTTCGAAGTTGTCGATGTAGCCTACATGTCCGACAAGCTCGTCGCCCAGGCGGATGTCGAAGTTCATCGTGAAGAAACGGGGCTGAAACCCGGCACCGCGCCAGGCGCCGGTGATGTGGTAGCCGCCCTGCGGGCCACGGATGACATCGACGCTGTCGCCGTCGTGCAGGGCGACAAAGGTCGACTCGCCGCCGCCAACCTCAATCCACGCGGAGCCAACTTCAGAGGGGACGTCGCCCGGGATGTCAGCGGTGACGTCAAAGGCGTCGCGGTGGGTGTCGATACCCACATCGTCGCCCGCGTCGCTCCCGTTGTTGCCGCCGCCGCAGCCGGCCAGGCAGGCGGCGAAGAGCGCAGCGGCCGCGAGCGAGGGGGGGTTCATCGTCGTCGGCGTAGTCCGAACAGGACGCCGAAGACGAGGATGGCCGGCAGGCTCGCCGGCGCGCCGGCGGTCGAGCAGTCTTCGGTGCCCGAGCCGTCATCCGTGCCTTCACCGCCGGTATCATCGCCGCCTGCGTCGCTCTCGCCACCGCCTGCGTCGCTTCCGCCGGTGTCGCCACCGCCTTCGTTGGGACACGAGCCGTCCGGGTTGCAGCTGGTGACGTCGCCGCCGCACCCGAAGACCAGCGCTTCGCCGTCGTTGCAGTCCGGGTCCCATGCGCCGCAATCGCAGTCGCAGCCGTCGTTCGCGTTCCATGCGCCCGGGTTGCAGCTCCAGCCGGCGGGTGCGCCGCCGAGCTCGACGCACTCGTCGTTCACGCACGTCTCGCCCGCGTCGCAGTTGTAGACTTCCTGGCCCGAAATCACGCAGTCCGGGTCGATCGCGCCGCACCGGCAGTCGCAACCATCGCGGGTTCCGTAGTAGCTGAGGTCGCAGGTCCACTCGGCGGGCACTTCGCCGCCGCCGCCGCCTTCGCAGTCATCGGGACAGGAGTCTATATCTTCGCCGGAAGAGCAGGTTCCGTCGCCGCACTCTGCCTCAATATTGCAGAGGCGCTCGCTGGGATATCCCTGGTCGCAGAGGTCGCTGATCGCGTTCATGGCGTAGGAGATCCCTTCGCCGCCGACGCCGGTCGTCGGCAGGGTGTTCACGACGCGGCAGTTGCCGTTCCAGGCGTAGTCCTGGTCGCCGCGAACGAGGATGCCGACGACTTCGTTGTCGTCATTGAAGACTCCCGAGCCGGAGTTTCCACCGAAGGTGTCCGTGGTTGCTGAGAAGTAGTCGAGCGTGCCCGAGCGGCCATCGATGACTTCGCCACCGTCGTCGATCTTCGCCGGCAGCCCGCTGCCGAAGCCGATCACCGTCACCGAATCTCCCGGGTTCAGCGCGTTGGTGTCCTGGCTGACCACTGCGGGCTGGTGGTGCGGCGTCGCGGGACGGTCGAGCCGGAAGATCGCGTAGTCGTGCTCCTCGCCGTTGCCGCCACCGAAGCCGCCGCCCGAGACACGCTGAACAATGATCTCGGCGCAGGAGTATACATCGTCCGACGTCATCGTGGTCAGGTTGTCGGCGTCCTCCATGTAGTAGTTGAACGCAAAGAGGTGGTTGTTGCACGCGGAGTTGCTGGACATGCAATGCCCGGCCGTCAGGACGAGGTCATCGTCGATGAGCGTCGCCGAACAGTCGGCGGCGGTGGGCTGGTCGGCGAAGCGCTCGCTGGAGCACACCCCGGTAGACTGGCTGAGTGTACCGCCCACAACTCGAATGTCGTTCGGATCGCTGCGATCTAGGTCTCCGCGCTCGAAAAAAGCGACGATCGCGTTCGCGGTGAGGTCGCGCAGGTCCTGATCAGCATGGTCGTAATGGTCGCGTCGGTCGTCGTCGCCGTACACCACCGCCTGCGTTGTAGTGGCGGTTGCGCCGTCGTCGGGCGCGGTTGAGGTACAGGCCTGTACGCCTGTTAGAATCACACAGATGGCGGCGAATTGCCTCGCAAACTTGCTCACGGTGCTGCTCCTTTTTCGGCGTGAGGGGGACGCCCACGCCGATGTGAAGCCGGCATGCTAGTGATGGACACCGTCCGCATCAAGGCATCCTGTAGCCGCTTGCGGCCGCCGTCTCTGCCACGGCGGAATCCGGCACGCGCGCCTTGAACCGGCAGGCAGGCTTCTCTATCAAGCGCGCGGCTCCAACCCGAGGCTGATTCGTGGAATTCACTCTGAAAGGCGCAACCGTCCGTCTGGTACGCGGCGATATTACGACCATCGAAACCGACGTGATCGTCAATGCTGCGAACTCCGCCCTTGTCGGTGGGGGCGGCGTTGATGGGGCGATCCACCGTGTCGGGGGCCCTGAGATCCTGAAAGAATGCCGCGCCTGGGTCGCCGAGCACGGCAAGCTGCCGCGAGGTCGTGTCATGTCGACCACAGCCGGTGCGCTGCCTGCGAAGGTGCTCTTCCACACCGTCGGTCCGGTCTGGCAGGGCGGAAACCACGGCGAGTTCACAGTGCTGGAGTCGTGCTACGCCCGCTCTCTGGCGCTGGCCGCCGAGCTGGGCCACCGTCGCATCGCTTTTCCCGCGATCAGCACCGGTGTCTACGGGTTTCCCATTGATCGAGCGGCCTATGTCGCGACGATGACCTGCCGTCGCTTCATCGTCGAAGAGGAAGGCAAAATCGACGACATTCAGCTGGTCGTGTATTCTGCGCAGGACCTTGCGGCGTGGGAAGTCGTGTTTGAAGATATGGTTGCCACGATGACCGGTGACCCGACCTGAGCTGCCCGCTTCGGCGGGTTGAGAACACTGTGCGGGAACCGCACCGTACGAGAACAACACTCTAACGGAGAAACGACCGATGAAACTGAAACTGCTTGTATCCATCGCAGCGCTCCTCGTTGCTACTGCGTGTTCACGCACGGCACCGCGCGACACCGGTACAGAAAACGTCGAGCCCACCGGCGAGGAGCAGCAGTCGCAGGCGCCCGCCGGTGAGATCACAGAGCTGGGCGTTGAAGCCGTAGCGACCGGTCTCGAAGCAGGCACTCTGATCGCCGTGGACGCGAACGGCGACGACGCCCGCGGACATTTCGGCAGCATCCCGAACTCCATCCTCCTGACGACCTACGACTCCTACGCGGAATCTGAGCTGCCCACCGGGTACGCGACGCACCTCGTCTTTTACTGTTCGAACGAGGCCTGCTCCGCAGCTCCCGCTGCCGCCGCACGCGCACAGGAGTTCGGCTATCAGAACGTCTCCGTGATGCATGCGGGCATCATGGGCTGGCAGTCTGCCGGCATGGACACCGTCTCGGTGGACGTACCGGAGGCAGAAGCAGCCGCAGAGGACGCATGGATGGACGCGGTCGCAGACATCGATGTCACCCCGGCAGAAGTCCACGAGATGATCGCCGCCGGCGCTGCTATCGTCTGTGACACCAACCGTGCATCCACCCGCACTGAGTTCGGCATGGTCCCCGGTGCTCTCGCCCTGACCGGCGCCGAATTCGCGGTCGACGAGCTCCCGGAGGACACCTCATCAACCCTCGTCTTCTACTGCGGCGGCAGCCGGTGCCAGTCCGCACCCCGCGCCGCCGCCCGCGCCATCGAGCACGGCTACACAAACGTAGCGGTGATGCGCGAAGGCATCCGCGGATGGATCGCCGAAGGCTACGACGTTCAGGCGCCCTGATGTGAGGTGTGCGAGGGCCGCTTGCTTCGCAATCAGTCTCGCACCACCGCCCCGTACCACTCCATCGCAAGGCGACATCCTTGACGGCTCGGCGACGGGTGATGACCATCTGCTCGGACACGTGCAGGAGTGGTTATGCCCGGACAGACAGACACCCGCGATGTGGAGCCGGAGCTTCTCGACGAAGACGAGAGCGGCTTTCAGCGTATTGAAGACACCCTTCGGAGCGCGCTTGGGCGGCTGAGGCATCCGATCGAGGGTCCCAGCGAGGGTGACGATGGGAGCGCTGTGGCCGACGCTGTGGCCGAGAATCCGGGGATCGCGCTCCTTGGGGCCGCGGCCATCGGTTGGTTCGCCGGCAGGGTGATTCGGAGGATTCTTCCATGAGCACGACGCCAATCGAATGGGTGCGGAAGTACCCGCTTACCGCGCTCGCAGCGGCCTTTGCCGGTGGCGTATCTGCGGGTGTAGGCGCGGGCGGACTGGTGATCGGTACCGCAGTGAAGCTCGTCAAATCTGAGCCGGCGCGTGAGCTGGTCAACGCTGCCTGGCCGATCGCTAAGAAGGCCGCTCTCGATTCGGTGAAGCTCTCTGCGAGCGCAGCCGCTGCCCGGGCTGTCTCGCAGGTTCGGAGCGCGGTGATGCGTGAAGACGAAGGCGACGAAGAGGGCCACGGGGAAGAAGAGTACTCCGAGGTCTGAAGGGCGACTCTCAGCGCATCTGGTAGGCGAAGCCCGGTCCACGCAGCACGATCTCGGCGGCTTCGAGCACCTGATCGGGCAGCAGCACTTCGACTCTCTGCCAGGTCGACGAGTCGCAATCATCCCGATGCTCGCTGCGTCGTAGCCACACCTCGGCACGATCACCGCGAATCCGGTACTGTGCGCCGAATTGCTGGTCTACGCACCCACCACGCCACTCTGCCCGTACCAGCAGGACGTGGCCGATGAGGACGGGGCGCACCATCTCCCAGGTGCGGTGTACCGACCAGGCGCCGCCATAATCTCGATGTTCGGATTCGGTCGCAGCAACCGCCGAGTTGCTGCGAATGTTGTCGGTGATGAATTCGGCGTGATCCACCTCAAGGAAGTAGTCGAACACGCCTTCATCCTGTGGGTCTTCGTAGCGCCGCCAGGTGCCTTCAAAGCCGTAGTATTGTCGGACCGGGATGGGGTCGCAGGTCTGCTCGCATTCGGTCCCGGCACACCCGCTGCCGCCGGGAAAACGCAGCGCGATGGCTGAGATGTCGAAGGTGTCCCCGTCGGTTGTTGTACGCATGCCGACAAGACACCCGTTCGCCGCGTTTGAGAAGCGCGATACGCCGAGGTGTGTGGTGCATTCGTGGCAGCACTCCTCCTGCTCGCAGCGCCCGCCTTCGCAGTCCATCATCATGCAGCGCGTCGTGAATCCCTCGACGCGAACCCGCTCATTCACGTGTCGGTTTCTGCCCGTGACCGAAATCAAATCGGCGATTTCAAGCGTAGGGATCGTGGGCGGCGCCGTCGCTGCGGGTTGCGTCAGAGTAGGTGTCTGCGAAGACGCTGCCCGGGTCTGTGTGTCTTGTGTATCGTCGGCCCTGTCGTCACCCGTCGGGCCGCGTTGTGTGCTTCGGCTATCGTGGGTCTGTGGCCGCTCGCCGTCGCCACCGGTGCGTGTTGAGCCGCATCGGAAGCCGGTGAAACACAGGACAAAAGAAGCCAGCGTCGCGATGGCGATACGATGCAAACATGTGCCGGCTACGCTCGGCGTGGTCATCAGATGCGTCCCGCGACATCGCGAATCGCCGCCGCGATCTCGGCGGGGACTTCCTCCTGCAGGAAGTGCCCGGCCCGGGTTCGTGTGACGGGGGCGTTGGGCAGCAGGCGTTCCATACGACCGCGCGCGCGTCCGAGTACAGGATCCGCGTCGCCCCAGACAATGGCCGCCGGCCCCTCGAAGCCACGCACAAATTCTCCCAATCGAGAGAGTGCAGGGATGGAGAAATGGGTCTGCGATGATGGGACCATGCGGGCCAGCGCCAGGGGCGCCGTGCGGTCGCCGAATCTACGCAGCGGCCAGGTGTACGCGCGGCGGGTTCGTCCGCGAATGCTGCTGCGGTCGCCCTGCGCAGGCCACAGCGCCCGCTGCGGAAATCCGCCCACGCGAAAGGCAATGTCACTGATCATGGGCATCGCCGCGAACTTGTGGAACGCGGTCGGCCGAAAGCCCTCGCGCGGCCGATCCATGACCGAGTTCAGCATGACCATTCCGGCCAGTCGATCGGCGCGATCGGCAAACGCAAGGCCGCCGATGGGGCCACCCCAGTCCTGGCCGACGAAGATGGCGCCGTCGATGTCGAGGGCGTCGATGGCGGCGCCCACCCAGGCTGCGTGGTTTTCGACGGTGTGCAGGCCGCCGTCTCCGGGTTTGTCGGAGAGGCCGAGCCCGATCAGGTCGGGAAGCACAATCCGAAAGCTCTCGCCGGAGAGCTCCCGCACCACTTTTCGATACAGGAAGCCCCAGGTCGGGTTGCCGTGCTGCATCAGAACGGGTCGTCCGCTACCGATCTCCATGACGTGCATCGCGTAGCCGCCAACATCGATGGTGTATCGCTCGAAGGGTACTTCGAGATTGAGCCAGTCGGGCAGGGCGGGAGCCGGGGAACGTTGCATGTGGGTGCCTGCGTTGAGTGTGAACTCCGCGACGCGATCCGCATCGCCTTCGCTTCTCTAACGGGTCCGGTGACGGGCGGCCAGCGATGCTCGGCTGCGCATCTGTCGCCGCTACTTTCGGGCATGTGCCTGCATGGCGGCGGCGGCGAGGTGTTGCCAGTCTCCGGGGCACCGGCCGAAGAATCCCGAAGGTGGTGGAGTCACGAAATGCAGGCGTTCGTTGCTGTCGGGGTGTAGCAGCGCCAGAGCGGCTGCGTGCAGGTGGAGTCGGTCGGCCGGCGTGGCACCGTAGAGCGCGTCGCCGACGATGGGGAGCTCGCAGCCCGCCAGATGGGCGCGGATCTGGTGTCGTCTGCCGGTCTCCGGTCGGGCGGCGATGAGGCAGTGTTTCGCATCATCGGCGAGGCACTCAAAGTCGGTGATCGCCCTTCTTCCGCCGGCGCGAACGGCCTGCATCGGCGCGGGTCGGCTGCGCGGTCCCTTCGCGGGCCTGAGGTGATTGTCTTCGCGCCAGGGCTCTGAGGGCGGTGCGATGCCGCGCTCGCACAGGGCGAGGTACAGCTTTTTCGCGGTGCGCGTGCGAAACGCAGCGCCAAGGTGCTCCGCTGTCTTCGGGTCGCGTGCGATCACGACAACGCCCGTCGTCGGAGCATCGAGGCGGTGAACCGGGTGCAACGTGCCTGCGTCGACCTCGAGCTGGGTGGCCACGAGTGCGATCAGATGGGGACGATGCGGGTCGCGCGTGCCGTGCACCGGTACGCCGGCGGGCTTGTCGACCGCGACCATGCGCTCGTCGATATGGAGCACAGGAATGTGGTTCACGGCGACTCCGGTTGGGGGCCCGCGGGTATCGGACTGAAACGGCGCCCTACTCCCAAACAGTAACTCCGACACCCGCGGTGCCCAACCTTGATCGCTCTGACGGCAAGCCGCCTGATTGACGCTATCCATAAGAGCAAGCGCTGTGCCAGGTTCGCGAGAACTTCCGAATGTAGCCCCAGAACCCACGCAAGCATCGATTCCTTCAGGGTCAGCAGGAGCAAACCACATCCGGACGCCGGCAAATAGAGTCTACTGCCCCCGCAGATTTCCACCACCGAGCGTCAGATTCTACCCATAGCTGGCGCCATGCGTTGTTCTCAGGCCGGCAACCGCTGGATGTCGGCGCCCAGGGCACGGAGCTTTTCGTCGATAGCTTCATAGCCGCGGTCGATGTGGCGGATGTTGTAAATGGTGCTGGTGCCCTCGGCGGTGAGCGCGGCGAGAAGCAAGGACATGCCGGCGCGCACGTCGGGCGACTCCAGGGTGGACCCGTAGAGTTTCGCCGGGCCGTTGACGACGACGCGGTGCGGGTCGCAGAGGATGATGCGTGCGCCCATCGCGTTGAGTGCGTCGGTAAAAAACATACGACCGTCGAACATCTTTTCGAAGAAGAGGACGGACCCTGCGCACTGGGTGGCGACGGTGATCGCGATCGACATCATGTCGGTCGGGAAGGCGGGCCAGGGCGCGTCGTCGATGCGCGGAATCTGGTTCATGAAATCCGGCTCGATGCGAAGCTCCTGGCCGCCGGGGACGTGGACGCTGTTGTCGTTGACCGTGAAGCGTACGCCGAGTTTTTCGAAGACGAGGCGGATCATGCGCAGGTCGTCGGCGACGACATTGTCGATCGTGATCTCCGAGCCTGTCATTGCGGCGAGCCCGATGAAGGAGCCGATCTCAAGGTAATCCGGGCCGATTGTGTGCTCACCGCCCCACAACGCGGCTGTGCCGTCGATTTCGAGGGTGTTGGTACCGATGCCCCAGATGTGAGCGCCCATGCCCTTGAGCATCCTGCAGATGCCCTGGACGTGCGGCTCGCACGCCGCGTTGCGTATTGTGGAGCGGCCGCGGGCGGTTGCCGCGGCCATCAATACGTTCTCGGTGCCGGTGACCGAGGGCTCGTCGAGGAAGATGTCGGTGCCGCTGAGCTCGGTGGCCGAGATCTCGAACACGTCGTTGATCTTCACTTCGGCGCCGAGGGCCTGAAAGCCGAGAAAGTGGGTGTCGAGGCGCCGCCGGCCGATGACATCGCCGCCCGGGGGCGGCAGAACGACATGGCCGAAGCGCGAAAGCAGGGGCCCGGCCAGCAGTATCGAGGCGCGAAGTTTGCGTGAAAGCTCGGCGGGGACGATGCCGCTAGAGACCTTGGAGCTGTCGACGACGAGAGTGTGGTCGTCGACCCACTTCGTCGTGGCGCCGAGTCCTTCGAGAATCTCGATCATGACGAAGACATCCGCGATGCGCGGGACGTTCTTCAGCGTGACGGCTTCCGGGGTGATGAGCGTCGCCGCGATGGCAGGCAGAGCCTCGTTCTTGGAGCCGTTGGCGACGATTCTCCCCGACAGCTTCCGACCACCTTCAATGACGAACTTCTCCATACACCCTCCCGCAGGCTTTGAATCGCGGCTACTTTCGGCGGGTGCTCCTGGCATGTAAAGAAATCACCGTCACCTGCGGTGGTGTGCGGTGGATTGCCGTGCGCGTTGGGTGCGAGGGCGCTGCCCTCGCGCTCCCGCCAAAGGGGTTTGCACCCCTTTGGGAACCCCACGGAAAGCTTACGCTTTCCTGATAGGGGTTTCCGGGAGGGGCTCGGTGATCAGTTGCGGCGAGTTGTCATGACGCCGGCGACGAGCAGCGCGATTGCGAAAGTTGACGGCAGATCTGCGCGGGTGGTGCTGCAGCAGCCGGGGTTGTCGGCCTCGATGAAGCGAACCGGGCCCTCGACAGTGTCCTCTCGCACGTCGCCGCCGGGCGTTGTCATTGTGACGCTGTAGCTGACTGTACGCCCGCGAATCTGATCGAAAGCACCGAAGCTCAGGACCATTCGGCCGGGATCGAGTGCGTACACCCCGTCCACCAGGTCGATGTCGGGGATGCCGAGCAGGCGCACGTTGTCGACGACCTGATCGTCGACGCTGATCGTCCATTCAAACTCCGCTTCGCCGGCGTGATATCCGCCGTGGACGAGGGCGGCGATGTTGATGTGCTGCCCGCCCTGGAAGCCGCCGTGGACGACAATGCTGTCGCCGTCGTCGAGTGCGACGATCTCACCGCTGTCGTCGTCGAAGAGGGCGACCTCGATGTAGACACTGTCGTCGATGTCAGTCTGGGCGGCGACCTCCGCTGCGATCATGGTGAAGGCGAATATGCCGAGAATGGCCGGGGCGTGAGCCGCAATGTTCCTGCGCATGAGTTCGGGTCCCTGTGCGTGATTTCTCTCGCCGAATGCCGATGCCGCAGACGCGACTTCTGCAGCACCGTCGGCACGATTCTTCTACAGTAGACGGGAAGAGATCGACGACAAAAGCGTGATGGCGCTTTACAGGTGTGCCACATCCAGCCAGAATGTCGTCACAATCGTAACCGAAGGCACATTCCGAGGAGGCCGGGTAGCTGGACAGCAGCACCGTGTTTCCCAACAGCCCGTGGCGGGGGCAGAAGCCGCGGGTGCAGTGCCGGTGCTCACGGGCGGGGCGTTGCGGTAGTGCGGGTTGCTGCACAATCAACGGTGCCGGTGTCACGGCGTTCGGGATCATCGCCGTCACTCGAGCAGGAAGGGAGCCATCAGAGTGCGTTCGGTGAAGACGGTTGATGAAGCAGGAAGCTCCGCGCCCTTCGAGCCGCCACCACGCACGCGGCCCGTCGCGTTGCGCGAGCTGCCGTGGGCGTTGCCTACGATGTTGGCGCCTCTTGAGGGCATCACGCACCCGACCTTCCGTCGCATGATGGTCGAGCAGGGCGGCATCGGAATCGTGTGCACCGAGTTCGTGCGCATTACGTCCAACCCGGTGTCCCGACGGCACATGGGACGGGTGGTTGATCACGCGCCGGGAACCCCGCTCTCGGTCCAGGTAATGGGCAACGACGTCGAGCGAATGGCGGACGCCGCGCGCCTGGTCGCAGCGGCCGGCGCCGACGTTGTCGACATCAACCTCGGCTGCCCCGCTCCCCGCGTCGTGCGGAAGGGTGTCGGCTCTGCCATGTTGAAAGACCCGCAGCTCCTCTTCGAGGTGCTGTGTGCAATGCGCAGTGAGGTTCCGGGCCTGCTGAGCGCAAAGATTCGCGCCGGCTTTGACGACGCAGACAACGTGGTTCGCATCGCGCGCTGCGTAGAGAGCGCAGGCGTAGACTATCTCGTCGTGCATCCGCGCCGTCGCAGCGACTTCTATGAGGGGGTCGCCGACTGGCGCATCATCCGGACCCTCAAGGAAGAGCTGTCCATCCCCGTCGTGGGCAACGGAGACTGCTGGTACGCCGCCGACGCGCTGCGAATGCAGAAAGAGACAGGCTGCGATGCAGTCATGCTCGGCAGGCCGGCGCTGCGAAACCCCTGGATATTCGCTCAGATCGAGGCTCTGTATCGCGGTGTCGAAGCGTACCGTCCGAGCGGCGCCGACATCTTTGAATGGCTGCTGCGGCTGCGCAGGGAGTTCGCCCACACCTTCGACTACGAGGGCGACGCCCCTATCGGGCGGATCAAAGAGCTGGTTTCCTGGCTGGGCCGCAGCGTTGACGACGGTGGCCGCTTTCGCCGAGCTGCGCTGCGCGAGCCCGACATAGACGCGGTCCTGCGTCTGACGGAGCAGAATGTAGCGCCCCTGCCGCCGGAACAGATTGACCTTGCGGCGAGCCCTCTGATCGGTTTGGAGCGCTCTGGAACCGGCCTCCAAACCCCGCAAGACTGAGCAAATGAACGTGCGCTCATCCATCGCAAACGCCCTCATCGCCGCCGTAGTGGCAATCGGGCTCCTTGCAGTACCGGCACCGGCGGCGGCCCAAAGTCCGGACGCTCCACCGGTAATGCGGACTGACGCGCCCGCGTGGTCGCCACGCTTCATGAGTCGCTCCTACGATCGACGTCTGACCCTGCGAGCCACGATTTTCACCGGCTACCCGGACGTTCTGTCCCTCGGCGTATCCTGGGATCGTCCCAGCCCCTTTTCCCTCGAAGGCGGAATCTGGGGCAACCCGATTGGCGGGTATCCATCGACCCGTGCCTACGACACGCGCGGCTGTGGTGACTTCGAAGAGCTCGCTGATCAGTGCTTCGAAGACGAGCGCATCGATCCGGCGATCGGCCTGTACTTCAGGCCCGGCCTGAATCCGGTCCTCAAGGACACGCGCGGGTACGGTCGCGTGCCGATGAGTATCCATCTGCCGATTCAGTTCGATCTGCGCACCAACGGTTTCGGCTCGAACTGGGCCTTTCTGATGGGCTGGGTGGCCGGCGTAGAGCTGGTGTTCTGGGGCGACCGGAACCAGGGCGTTTCCCTGCACGCGACGATCGGCTCTCCCTTTGTGGAGTTTCGATCGTTCGCCTTTCTGGGCCTCGAACCCTGGGCTCGACTGGCGATCGGCTGGGTCTTCTGAGCCTGTCGGAGGGCACGATCCGAATTGGATTTGCGTGCCATGCTTGACACGATATCGGCGGTGCCTATTTCTCCCGCCGTTGCTGAATCGCGGGCCACGTCTGGCCGCCCGTAGGCGGGCAGGGACCGGGTCGCGTGACATCAGATTCAATACTGCGTCACTGGGCGCCTACTTACACCGGAGGAGGAGCATGAAGGTCAAGCCGTTGAACGATCGTGTGCTGCTGAAGCGCGTCGAAGCCGAAGAGAAAACTGCATCAGGCATCTACATCCCTGACACCGCCAAAGAGAAGCCGCAGGAAGGCATCGTTGTGGCCGTCGGGCCCGGCAAGCTGGACGACGGCGACCGCATCCCGCTGGCAGTAAACGTCGGCGATAAGGTCCTTTTCGGGAAGTACGCCGGCAACGACGTATCTTTCGAAGGCGTCGATCACGTGCTCCTTCGCGAGGACGAGATTTTCGCTGTCATCGAGTCCTGATTCAGGGCCCTTCCAACCATCACACGCAATCAAACGATAAGGAGGCACTACGATGTCTGCTAAAGAAATCCTCTTCAAAGAAGACGCCCGCCGTCGCATGCTCAAGGGTGTGAGCACCCTCGCGGCTTCGGTCAAAGTCACGCTCGGCCCCAAAGGCCGCAACGTCATGCTGGAGAAATCCTTCGGCGGCCCCAAGGTCACCAAGGACGGCGTGACCGTCGCCAAGGAAATCGAGCTGCCGGATCGCTTCGAGAACCTCGGCGCCCAGATGGTGCGCGAGGCCGCGAAGAAGACCGCTGACGTCGCCGGCGACGGCACGACCACCGCGACGGTTCTGTCTGAGGCCATCTTCCGCGAAGGCGTGAAGTTTGTCTCCGCAGGCCACAACCCGATGTCCCTCAAGCGCGGTATCGACGCCGGCGTTGAGTCCATCATCGCTGAGCTGAGTACGATGTCGCAGCCGACCAAGGACGCCGACGAGATCGGCAAGGTCGGAACCATCTCGGCAAACGGCGACGAAGAGATCGGCAAGCTCATCGCAGCTGCGATCGAGAAGGTCGGCCCCGACGGCGTCATCACCGTCGAAGAAGCCAAAGGCATGGAGACCGAGCTCGAGACTGTCGAAGGCATGCAGTTCGATCGCGGCTACCTCTCGCCCTACTTCGTGACCGACGGCGAGAAGATGGTCGCTGACATCGAAGACCCGTACCTTCTGCTCTTCGAGAAGAAGGTCTCGAACATGCGCGACCTCATCCCGGTGCTTGAGGCTGCGGCCCGCTCGGGACGACCCCTCGTGATCATTGCAGAAGACGTCGAAGGCGAAGCCCTCGCGACACTCGTGCTGAACAAGCTTCGCGGCACCCTCAACGTCTCGGCCGTCAAGGCGCCGGGCTTCGGTGACCGTCGCAAGCAGATGCTGCAGGACATCGCTGTTCTCACCGGCGGAACCGTGGTCAGCGAAGACCTCGGCATGAAGCTTGAGAACGTGACGCTCTCGGATCTTGGCTCTGCCAAGAAGGTCCGCATCACAAAGGACAACACCACCATCATCGACGGCGCCGGCGACAAGGGCGACATCGAGGGGCGCGTGGGTCAGATCCGAAATCAGATCGAAGAGACCAAGAGCGACTACGACCGCGAGAAGCTGCAGGAACGCCTTGCGAAGCTTGTCGGCGGCGTCGCTGTCATCAAGGTCGGTGCTGCTACCGAGACCGAGATGAAAGAGAAGAAGGATCGCGTTGACGACGCACTCAGCGCTACCCGCGCTGCGACCGAAGAGGGCATTGTCCCCGGCGGTGGCGTCGCGCTCATCCGCGCTGCCGCCTCACTGAGCAAGCTCGACTTTGAAGACGAGCGCCGCTTCGGTGTGAAGATCCTCGCGAAAGCCATCGAAGAGCCCCTTCGACAGATCTCGGCAAACGCCGGCATCGACGGCTCGATCGTCATCAACAAGGTCGCCGAAGGCACCGGAAACTTCGGCTACAACGCCCGCACCGACGAGTACGGCGACATGATCAAGATGGGCGTCATCGACCCCGCAAAGGTCGTTCGCACCGCGCTGCAGAACGCAGCATCGGTTGCAGGCCTGCTGATCACCACCGAGTGTGCTGTCGTCGAGCGACCTGAGAAGGACGCGGCGGGCGCAGGCGGCGGAGATATGGAAGGCATGTACTGAGCCGATTCCGGCGAGTACTGACAGCGCGCGGGCTTCGGTCCGCGCGTTTTCGCTTTTTGCGCCCACGTCCCCGCTGAGCACCGCTCTCGCGGCGGAGTAATGAAAGGCCTCCTCTGAGCACGCGTTCAACATTCGGATCGGTCGGGTCGGAGGCTCCGCTGGATGCCGCGACCCCCGACGAGCAGGCGTGCGAGCTGCTGGCCGCCTGCGGCGACCCGATTGTCGCAGGCGCGGCGTGGGAGCGTCAGGTCATCGAGTCAGGGCGGCGACGGCGAGACGGCGTGTTCTACACGCCGCAGGCCCTCGCAGACGAAGTCGCCGAGCTCGCGCTGCAGTCGCTCCTGAGTGACCTTCCTGCGTCCGATCTCGACGAGCTGCGGGCGCCGAAGATATCGGTTTGGGATCCCGCATGTGGCAGCGGCGCGCTGCTCTGCGCCGTCGCGCGGTCGCTACTGGCCCGGGGCCTGTCCCCGGCCACAGTGCTTCGCTCGTTGCACGGAAGCGACATTGACGAGACCGCTGTTGTCCTCTGCCGGGCCGCTGTGCTGGCGGCGTGCAATGTCAGCGCTGACCACCCGAAGTACAGGGAGCTCGCAGCGGTTGTGGGACGGCAGATACGGGTCTCGGACTCCCTGCGCGAGGCGGCGCCGGCGGGCGAGGGTCGGAAGGTGTGCATACTCAACCCGCCCTTCGGCAGCGCGATCACCCGCGATACACGACGGTCGGACGCCGATCGGGCGAGATGGGCCGACAGATATCCAAACGCCGCCGTTGGCGCTTACGATCGCGCGTGCCTTTTTATGGAGCTGGCGTCAGCGTGGGCGGGCGCCGAGGGCGTCGTCGCCGCCATTGTTCCGAGATCGCTGCTCGCGGCGGCGTATGCTGCAAAGCTGCGGCGGTGGTTGCGGCAGCGCCACGACCTCCGCGCGCTGGTCGAGCCCGATCGAGCCGACCTCTTCGAAGACGCGCAGATCTATGCCTGTGCCCTGATCCTGGGGCCTCCCGGCGAAGCTGCCCTACGGCTGCGGCGGGGCGGGGCGCCGGCAGTGCACATCGACAGGCCAGAGGCCAACTGTGCGCCGTGGGCCGCGCTGGCCTCAGAGCACATGCCCGTCGCACTCGCGATACCGCAGGACTGGCCTGCCCTCGGTGCGTTCCTGGACATTCGAGCCAACGCCACTGCCGGCGAGGCCTACGAGCTGAGGCCGCTGGTCACCGACGGCGGCGCGGGTTTCCGCTTCGTGACCACGGGCCTGGTTGAGCCGATGGAGTTCCTGTGGGGTCAGGTCGAAGCGCGCTATCTGAAGTGTCGATTTCAGCGCCCCACACTGGCCCCCGAGGCGCTGTCAGAAGGCCGTCGTGCGCAGGCCGCCTGCCCGAAAGTGATCGTCGCGGGGCTCAGCCGGGTCATTGAGGCGGTCGCAGATACCCGCGGTACCTATTGCGGGGCGGTGGCGACCCTCGCGGTAACACCCACGGAAGGGTTGGTGGGCGTCAGCGTTGCGCGTATTGCCCTCATCCTCAACTCGTCGCTGGTTCGGACGCAGTATCGCGCGCTGTTCGGAGCTCAGGCCCTTGGGGGCGGCAGCGTGCAGGTGACCGGGCGCTCGCTGGCGGCGATGCGTGTTCCGCCGGGTGTGTTCGCCGCCGCCGACGGGATCGCTGCCGTCGCAGCGCCTTTGGGGCGCGACCTGCGCAAGCGGCTCGCCGATGACGACGACTGGCGGACAGTCCTCGCCCTCGCAGGTGACGGGACGGCAGATCCCGGGCAGGTTGCCGCAGGGCTGGAGTCTCTGGCGCAGTCGCCGCCGTCAGCCGCTCTGGACGGTCGGGTTGACGTACTGATCAGCGCCCTCGACTCCCGCTGGGTGTATCAGGCGAGGCGCGCGCTGCGGAGTTGATGAAAGATGGATTCCGGGTCCGCATTTGGTACAGGGGCTCTTCAGTCGACAAAGGTCGGGCAGGAATTCGCGGTATTTCCGGGCACCGAGTACACCGAGATCTATGGGACCAATTACACCGAATCCCAGGCCGGCGCTGCTCACAGCGATCGCGGCCTTTCACCTCGTCAGTGGCATTTCCCTGATCGCGCTTGCAGCCGCGGGTGTGGTGAGCGCCGGCGAATGGGTCCTCATCCCGAACCTTGCGAGCAACGTCGTAACGATCGCGATGTTTGGCTTCGGAATCCACAATGTGCTCGTCAGCGTGGGCTTGTTTTCGGGCTTCCGGTGGGGGTGGTTTCTGGCCCAGTTCGGCTTTGTTCTCGCCGTCGTGCGCAACGCGATGGGCTTCGTGCTCATCGAAAATGTGAAGGACGAGTTCGGCGAGCTCGCGAATGGGGTCGAGGTCTATTTCTTTTCATACGTCGCACGAGCCATCGTCGCGATGGTTCTGACGCAATACATGCTGACGCGCACTGTCTCTGATCAATACCGGGTCGACGAGAACACCGCGCGACGCTTCACCCTCGTGGCGGCGGTTGTGTGCATCCTTCTCGCAGCAACCGCGTATGTTCTTCGTCGCGTTCTGGTGTGACCGTGGACGCCGGCCTGTTGAGAGCGCTTGAGAGCCGCGGTGTACGGGTGCACTGTCCCGCCGCGACGGTGATCGAGGGTGTTGAACCTGATCAGTTCGGCGAAGGTGTCGAGATCTTCCCGTCGGTCACGATACGCGGCGCGGGCAGCCACTTCGGCGCCGGCAGCGTGCTCGGGCGCGCGGGTGGCGGCTACTTCGAGGACGTGCAGTGCGGCGATGGCTGCGACCTCTTCGGCGGCTACTACAAAAGCTGCACGTTGCTCGACGGTGTCATCATACGCGGTCACGCGGAATTGCGCGGCGGAACTCTGCTGGAAGAGGGCTGCGAGGCTGCGCATCACGTCGGCTACAAGATGACGGTGATGCTCCCCTGGGTGGTCGCAGGCAGCCTCGTCAACTTCTGTGATGCGCTCGTCGCAGGCGGCACCAGTCGCAGGGACCACAGCGAGATCGGCTCTTCGCTCGCCCTCTACAACTTCACGCCATGGGGCGACAAGTACGCGTCCATGTTCGGCGACGTTCCGCGAGGTGTATTCCTGCGCGAGCGACCGGTGTTTATCGGAGGACAGACGAAGATTGTGTCCCCGGTGAAGGTTGGGTTCGGCACTGTTCTTCCCGCCGGGTGCGCCGTGCGCCGTGATGTCGCAGACGGCCTGATCTACGGCGAAGCGGTTGACGGGTTTTCGATGCCCTTCAATCCAAACACCCTGGGGATGCTGTCGCACAAGTTTCGTACAACGATTGAGTACATCGGAAATCTTGTCGCGCTTCGTGTGTGGTACGACTACGTGCGTTCACCGTCCGCCTCCGCGCCGGGGCACACAACGCTGTACGCAGCGGCGCGTGCGCAGATCGACGCCGGCATCGCCGAGCGGATCAAACGCCTGCAGAAGATTGTCGACCGGCTCGCGGAATCCAAACAGCAGCACCTCTCCGCGACGGATGATGCGCTGACTCCGGCGCAGCGTCGTCGTCGTATCGACGATCATGATCTGATCCTCAGCAGGTGGGCCGCAGCAGGCGCTGCGCTGCACCGGGTTGCCGGCGAGCTTCGCCTCGATGCGTCTGACGCCGCTGTCTTCGCTGAGTGTGTTGACGCGGTCCGGAGGGCGCAGGCGGAGGGCGCTGTGACATTCGCAGAGTGCGTAAAGCGCGGTGTGGACGATCGGCTTGCGGCCCGCGGCAGCGAGACTCTCGCCGGCATCGTAGACCGCCTGGTGTCATCTTCGGGGCTTTGATGTTTGCAGTCGTTGTAGAAGAGAATGAAGATCGCAGTCTGGTATGGCGCGAAGTAGAGACGCCGACCCCGGGCGCCGGCCAGGTCAGAATTCGTATCGCTGCGAGTGCGGTCAATCGCGCCGACCTGCTGCAGCGAAAAGGTCGCTATCCGGTGCCACCCGGCGCCAGCCCGATCATGGGTCTCGAGGCATCCGGCGTCATCGACGCGCTCGGCGACGGAGTCAGTGACTGGGCGGTGGGCGACGAAGTGTGTGTGTTGCTCGAAGGCGGCGGGTACGCCGAGCAGGTTGTTGTCGACGCATCGATGCTGCTGCCGGTTCCCGAGGGGCTGACTCCGGTCGAGGCGGCGGCGCTTCCCGAGGTCTTCTACACCGCCTGGCTCAACATCTTTATCGAGGGTGCGGCCCAACCGGGTGAGACCGTCGTCGTGCACGCGGCCGCGTCCGGTGTGGGCACCGCTGCGACCCAGCTGTGCCGGCTCAAGGGCAACCCCTGCATCGCGACCGCCTCGGCAGACAAGCTGGCACGGTGTCTGGAATTGGGTGCAGACCACGCGATCGATCGCCGCGCGGAGGACTTCTTCGACCAGGTGCGCGCCGTGTCCGGCGGCGCAGACGTCATCCTCGACCCGGTGGGCGCGTCATACCTGGACATGAACGTTCGCCTCTTGAAGACACGTGGCCGCATCGTGCTCATCGGCCTGTTGGGCGGAGCGACCGCCGAGGTGCATCTGGGTCGCCTCTTGATGAAGCGGGGCCGCCTGATCGGATCTGTGCTTCGCAGTCGCAGCCGTGCAGAAAAGGAGATCATCACCGCGTCCATTCGCGAGCACGTCTGGCCGTACTTTGCGACGAAAGAGCTTGTGCCGGTCATCGAGGCCATCCTGCCGATCACCGACGCTCAGGCTGCTCACGAGCGGCTCGCCGGCAACAAGACCACGGGCAAGCTGGTCCTGACCGTCGGCTGATCTCGCAGGCGCCGGGCAGTAGCATTTGCCCTCTGGCAGCGCGGCACCCTGACTGCTACACCCCCCAGCGAATTTCCTGACGGGAGTGTGTGATGAGAATGATTCTGGTGGGCCCCCCGGGGGCCGGAAAAGGCACGCAGGCGGCTCGGTTGTTGGATCGACTGGGAATTCCGCACATTTCGACCGGCGACATGCTTCGCGCCGCAGTTCGTGCGGGCACCGAGATGGGCAGGCAGGCCGACGAGTTCATGAAGGCGGGCAAACTTGTGCCTGATGATGTTGTCATCGGCATGGTGCTCGACCGCATCGCCGAGGCCGACGCTGCCGAAGGCTTCATGCTGGACGGCTTTCCGAGGACGCGCCCGCAGGCAGAGGCGCTGGATGGCGCATTGCGCCGGGCAAAGGTGACCCTCGACGCCGTGGTGCTGATCGAGGTGGACGACGATCTGATCGTGGGTCGCATCACGGGTCGCCGCATGGATCCGGAGACCGGCGCGATTTACCACATCAGCTACAACCCGCCCCCGGCGGACGTGGCCGCGCGGGTGATTCAACGCAAGGACGACACCGAAGAGGCGTGCCGCGAGCGTCTCGCGAAGTACCACAGCGAGACGACACCGATCATTCCCTTCTACGAGGAGCTCGGTTGTCTCAAGCGCGTTGATGGCGTCGGGACACCGGACGAAGTCACGCAGCGAATGCTCGAGGTCCTCGAGCTCGGCGCGGAGTAATCCGGTGGGGTCGCCGCCTCGGCAGCGGCCCACGCCGAGTGATCCCGAGCGGGTACAGCAGCTGCTCCGAGAGGCGGAGCGCCTGCACGGGCGCTTTGTGCGCGAAGTTGTCGAGGGGGAGGTGCTCTGTCCCTGGGCCCGTGAAGCCCGCTTGACTGCGCGATCTTCGATCGTCGCGATGGCTGTGGAGCCGGGCTCCGCCGAGGTCGCGGATCTGTACCTGCGGGCCGTCGAGTCCCCGACGACAGATGTGTTGCAGGTCGTGTTTCCGCTTGAGCTCGGCACAGCGAGGGAGTGGGCGCGGCGGATCGATGCGGTGACCGGGGCGCTTCAGGCACGTTGTGCCGGCGGTGGTGAGCTGCTCGCAGCGGCTGCTTTTCACCCGGACTGGACGTGGAGTGAGGCCGACGCGGCGGCCCTGGTGCCGGCCTTCCGGCGTTCGCCTTTTGCGGCGGTACAGTGGACGCGGTTGCGTGTACTGGCAGAGGCCAGAGGTCCGGGTGGCGCAGACCGCTACGTTACGAGAGCAGAGGCGAATGCGCTGCTGAACGCGGTGTCGGGCAGCGCGGTGTCCGGCAGCGCAGTGTCAGGAGGCGCGGTGTCAGGAGGCGCATCCGGCGTCTCGGACTCCGCTCCGAATGTGGCTGAGCGAAACTTCATCGCGGCGCGGCGTGGGCTGCTGCCACGCATCGAAGCAGCGCTCGCCGACATCTACGCTGACCGCGATCGGCTCCTTGCCGGGCTGGGATACCGCTCTGCGTAGGGCAACCAGCAGGCCGACGGGCGGGTTCCTTGCACCTGCGCTGAAGCTCGGATACTTCTCCGGGTGCAGCGTAGCGGCGGCATCACAGGTTGGCGCTCGACGCGGAATTTCTTTGTGTAGTCAGAGGTGTGCAATGGACCATCAAATCACGCACAACCCTTCGTTTGCGTTGCTCGAGGTGAACATTCAGCCCGGTGAACTGCTTGTTGCAGAAGCCGGCTCAATGGTCGCCAAAGATTCGCACGTGGGGATGGAAGTGAAGATGAACGCCGGCGCGAAGGCCGGCTTCTTCGACAAGGTAAAGGCCTTCTTCATCGCCTTTGTTCGAAAGATCATCGGCGGCGAGTCCTTCTTCGTAAACCACTTCTCGGCGGCGCAGCCGGGGCGTGTGTGGGTAGCGCCGACACTGATCGGTCAGGTTGCCCACAAGAAGCTTGGCGGCGGCTCCTTTGTGATGTCGAGCGGCGCCTTTGTCGCTTCGATGGGCGACGTTGACATGAAGATGAAGTTTGGCGGCCTGAAGTCGCTCTTCTCGAAAGAGGGGCTCTTCATGCTTGAGGTCAGCGGTACCGGCGATGTGTGGTTCAACAGCTACGGCGGCATCGAAGAGATTGAGGTCAACGGGACCTACATTCTCGATAACGGTCACCTGGTCGGCTACGAAGGCCAGCTCGAGTACTCGCTCAAGAAGGCGGGTGGCGGCTTCATTTCAAGCATGACCTCGGGTGAGGGCATCGTGCTTGAGTTCAGCGGTCAGGGAAAAATCTACATGCAATCACGCAACATCCCGTCCTTTGTGGGCTGGGTTGCCAACATGCTGCCTTAAGGAGCCGACACGATGAACTTCAACGTGATGTATCGCCCCTCGGGGGCAATGGCGCAGGTTCAGCTGGAGGGCGGCGAACAGCTGCTGGCTGAAGCGGGCGCGATGATCGGCATGTCGCCGAACATGAATATGGAAACGCAGGCAAAAGGCGGCGTAGGCGCGGGTCTCAAGCGAATGTTCTCCGGGGAGTCCTTCTTCCAGAACACATTCACCGCCATGAACGGACCCGGCGAGGTGCTTGTTGCACACTCGCTGCCCGGCGACATCGTCTCGATCGAGGTGCCGCAGAGCGCGCTGATGATTCAGTCATCGTCCTTCATCGCCTCACACATGGGGGTGACAACGAGCGCGAAAGTCGGCGGCTTTAAGACCTTCTTCGCGGGCGAAGGACTCTTTGCGCTCCGCTCGGAAGCGAGTGGTCCCGGTCAGCAGGTGCTTGTCGGCGCCTTCGGTGGCATCACCGAGATGCAGTGCGACGGGAACCTGGTCATCGACACCGGGCACCTGGTCGCCTGGGACGCGGGCCTCACCTACAAGACACAGAAGAGCGCAAGCGGCTGGCTCGCTTCGTTTCTTTCCGGCGAAGGCCTGGTCTGCCAGTTTGAAGGGCAGGGCCGGGTCTGGATTCAATCACGCAACCCGCGCGAGTACGGCACCCTGATCGGGCGCCAGCTCCCGCCGGCCTGATCGAAGGAGTCAAACGATATGAAATGGGATCTTCGACAGCGTCCTGACTTTGGAATCTGCCAGCTGACCTTTGATCAGCCCGGCGAACAGATGGTGGTTGAAGCGAGCGCGATGGTCGCCCGCGACTCCAACGTCGACATGACAACCAACATGAAGGGTGGGCTTGGCGGCGCGCTCAAGCGAAAGATCAGCGGTGAGAGTGTGTTTCAGAACACGTTTACCGCATCGAGTCCCGGCGAGACCCTGTGGTTCGCTCCCGGCGCCGACGGCGACATGGAGTGCCACATCATGGACGGCTCGCACTCGGTCATGCTCGCGTCGAGCTGCTTCGTCGCCGCGGCACCGTCGGTTGAACTCGACACGAAATTTGCCGGTGTGAAGGGCTTCTTCAGCGGAACCAAACTATTCCTGATCAAGTGCGACGGCCAGGGACCGCTCTTCTTCGGTTCCTATGGAGCCATCCATGCGGTGGACGTCGGGCCCGCAGGCTACATCTGCGACACGCAGCATATCGTCGGGTTCACCGGCGGTTTGGACTACCAGCTGCGTGGTGTAGGCGGTCTCAAGGGCTTCTTCGCCTCAGGTGAAGGCTTTGTGTGCGAGTTCAAGGGACAGGGCCGACTCTGGCTGGCGACACGCAGCGCCGGCGGCATCGCGTCCTTCCTGCAGCCCTTCCGTCCCACGAAGAACTGAGCGCTCTGACGGGCTGCGCTTGCGGGCCGGGCGCCCGTTCGACACCGTACAACCGCCGCTTGACACCGGTTACGCGCGAATTTACGTCGGCGCCAACTGAAAGTGGACCGGATTAGTCCACTTTCAACGCCGACTTTTGCGAGGAACCCGGTATGGATACGCTCGAGACGCAGCTGCAGAGCGAATACAAGTACGGATTCGTCACCGACATCGAGACTGACGATCTTCCGCCGGGTCTCAATGAGGACATCATTCGTGCGCTCTCGGCCAAGAAAAACGAGCCCGAGTGGCTGCTCGAGTTTCGCCTCGATGCGTACCGAAAGTGGCTCACGATGGAGGAGCCCGAGTGGGCCGACGTCAACTACGAGCCCATCGATTACCAGGCTCTGAGCTACTACTCCGCGCCGAAACAGAAGAAGGAGCTCGGCAGCCTCGAAGAGGTGGATGCAGACTTGCTCGAAACGTTCGAGAAGCTGGGCATCCCACTCTCGGAGCAGAAGCGCCTGATGAACGTCGCCGTGGACGCTGTCTTTGACAGCGTGTCGGTCGCGACCACGCACCAGGACAAGCTGGCCGAAGTTGGGATCATCTTCTGTTCAATGTCCGAGGCGGTTCGTGATCATCCGGAGCTGGTGCGCAAGCACATCGGCACGGTGGTCCCGAAGACGGACAACTACTTCGCGGCCCTGAACAGCGCCGTCTTCTCGGATGGCTCCTTCTGCTACATCCCGCCCGGGGTGAAGTCGCCGATGGACCTGTCGACCTACTTCCGCATCAATTCAGCGGGCACCGGCCAGTTCGAGCGAACCCTGCTTGTCGCCGATCGCGGCGCTTTCGTGAACTATCTCGAAGGCTGCACAGCGCCTCAGCGCGACGAGAACCAGCTGCACGCTGCGGTTGTCGAGCTGATCGCCCTCGAGGACGCCACAATCAACTACTCGACCGTGCAGAACTGGTACGCCGGTGACGAAGAAGGACGCGGCGGCATCTACAACTTCGTGACCAAACGGGGCATCTGCAAAGAACGCGGTGCCCACATCTCGTGGACACAGGTCGAAGCCGGATCTGCCATCACGTGGAAGTACCCCAGCTGCATTCTGGCCGGCGACGACACCGTCGGAGAGTTCTACTCCGTCGCCCTGACCCGCGATCGCATGCAGGCCGACACCGGAACCAAGATGATCCATCTTGGAAAGAACACCCGGAGTACCATCATCTCGAAGGGCATCTCGGCGGGGAACTCGAAGAATGTGTACCGCGGCCTTGTGCGAATAGGGCCGCGAGCGGAAGGCGCGCGAAACTACTCTCAGTGCGACTCCATGCTCATCGGCGATCGCTGCGACGCGAACACCTTCCCGTACATCGAGGTGAAGAATCACTCCGCGACGATCGAGCACGAGGCGTCGACGTCGCGGATCAGCGCAGATCAGCTCTTCTACCTGAAGTCGCGGGGCATCGACGAGGAGCAGGCCATCTCGATGCTGGTACACGGCTTTGCCGAAGAGGTGTTCAAACACCTCCCGATGGAATTTTCCGAAGAAGCGGTGAAGCTTCTTGAGATGAAGCTCGAAAACTCCGTCGGTTGAGACGGGATTCAGATTGAAACCAGACCCAGAATCTATGGACACACAGCGATGCTGACGATCGAAAACCTGACCGCCTCCGTCGAGGACAACGAGATTCTCCACGGCGTGAACCTGCGAGTGAATGCGGGGGAAGTGCACGCCATCATGGGCCCCAACGGGTCTGGAAAGAGCACCCTGTCTCGTGTGATCGCGGGCCACCCCGACTACGAAGTCACCGGTGGCAGCGTGAAGTGGGAGACAAACTTTCGCGAGAAAGACCTGCTAGAGATGGAAGCCTGGGAGCGCGCGCGCGACGGCGTCTTCCTCGCGTTTCAGTACCCGGTGGAGTTGCCCGGTGTGAACAACCGCACCTTCCTGCGAGCGTCCTTCGACGAGATTACCAAAGCGCAGGGCGCCGACCCTGTCGACGACGCAACCTTCGATCGGATCCTCAAAGAGCGGATGGAGCTGGTCAGCATGGACCCGCGCTTTCTTGAGCGGCCGGTCAACGAGGGGTTTTCAGGGGGTGAAAAGAAGCGCAACGAAGTCCTGCAGATGGCGCTCCTTTCGCCGCAGCTTGCGATCCTCGACGAGACCGACTCCGGCCTGGACATCGACTCTCTGCGAATCGTAGCCGAGGGCGTGAACAGCCTGCGAAATTCAAACAACGCATTCATCGTGATCACACACTACCAACGGCTGCTTGAATACATTGTGCCCGATTTTGTGCATGTGATTGCGGACGGCAAGATCATTCGCAGCGGCGGCCCTGAACTGGCGCTTGAGCTCGAAGAGCGCGGATACGACTGGCTGCGTGGAGACGGAGCCGTGGCATCATGACGGCGCCAGGTCATTGGTTGACGCTCAGCGAGTCTGCGGCGAAGAGTTCGGAGCCGTCGTGGTTTCGTGAGCACCGGGCTCGCGGCCGCGCACGCTTTGAGGCCGAGGGCTTTCCGACGCGTCGAAGCGAGGCGTGGCGGTACACGAACCTGCGTGCGCTGGCCGAAGGCCAACACGAGATCGCGGCGCCGGTGACGGACGAAGTCGCGCGAGATCTCTCGGAGCCGTGGCGACTTTCCCCCTCATCACCTCGCGTTGTGTTCGTAGACGGACACCTGAGCCTCGCCGCGAGCTCCTTCGGGGGCCTGCCGAACGGGGTTACGATTCGCCCGATCGCGGAGAGCTTTGATGCCTGCCGCGAGCTGCTGGGAGACAGCGACTTCGCTGACGGGTTCTCAGGGTTGATGGCGAGCCTCTCAGGCGACGGCGTGCTGATCGACGTCGGCAATGGCGTCAGCTGCCCGGACCCGATCCAGGTGCTGCACCTGTCGTCGGCGGGTGGGCGCGAGACGGTCTCAAGCGTAGACGTCCTCGTCCGCGTCGGTCGTGGCGCAGAGGCCTGTGTGTTTGAAGGGATTGGTGGAGAATCGACGGCGTCGTCGCTGAAATCGATTCGCCTGCATGCGCAGATCGACGATGAAGCATCCTTCGATTTTGTTTCGCTGCAACGCGAGGTGGACAAGAGCACACACTTTGGCAGTCAGCGATATGAGTTGGGTCGTGAGGCGCGGCTGACGTCAACGATCCTGTCATTGGGCGCGCGCCTGTCTCGAAATGAGCTCCGCTTGCGATTCAATGGGACAGGCGCCGGCGCAACACTGCGAGCGCTGTGCGTGGGCAGCGGTACGCGCCAACTCGACCACCACACGGTTGTGGATCACGCGGCGGCAGAGTGCGAGAGTGATCAGGCATATCGATACCTGCTCGATGACTCTTCGCACGGCGTGTTTGCAGGGCGGGTAATCGTCGCGCGCGATGCTCAGCAGACGGCCGCAGAACAGCTCAATAACAACCTGATGCTCACGGCGGACGCGCGCATCGATACCCGGCCGATGCTTGAAATCGGCGCCGACGACGTGAAGTGCGGTCATGGCGCTACGATCGGTCGGCTGGACCCGGAAGAGCTGTTCTACCTTGCGTCCCGAGGCATCGATGTCGCACGGGGCACGCAGATGATCCTGGGCGGCTGGGCGGATACGAGTGTGAACGAGGTCCGACACGCGGAGCTGCGCGATGTTGTCCGGCGCGCGACGCGTGAGAAGCTGGCCGGTCTGGCAGTGGTAGGGGGCGCCGAGTGAGTTTCTACATACACATTCAGGACACGCCGAATCCGAACGCGGTCAAGTTCATTTCGCGCTATACGGTGAAGGCGTCAGGCAAGAGCAACTACCGCAACCCGGAAGAAGCGACGGCAAATCCACTCGCAGGCAAGCTGTTTGAGTTTCCCGGTGTGACGCAGCTCTTCTTCTTCGACAACTACATCACTGTATCGAAGGATCCGACGGTCGACTGGACCGAGATCAGCGAGGGCATCGTGAAGTTGCTGCAGGAGAGTCTTCCTGAGCACGACCCGAACTATGTCGACGAGAACAGCAACCCGGTCGTCGATCGGTCTACACTGTCTCCAGAGCTGCGCGAAATTGAAGAGGCGCTGGATCGAACCATACGCCCGGCTCTCGCAATGGACGGCGGCGGCCTGGATGTTGTCGAGCGCAAGGACGGAGTAGTGTACATCAAGTACCAGGGCGCGTGCGGTTCGTGTCCCAGCTCCGTCGGTGGAACGCTGATGGCGATCCAGGGTGTGTTGCGCGATGAAGTGGACCCGGACATTGAAGTTGTGGACGTCGGCGGCGGGCTCACCGGCTATTGGTAAGCTCTGCGCGCTGACTGCCCTGAGCATAGCAACCTCATTTGCTACGGTCGGTTGCCGCGGGTCGCAGAGTGTCGACTCGGCGGCGGACGGCGAGACCATTGACGCCGTCGAATCAGACGCCGCCGAATCAGACGCCACCGATGAGCAGAGTGAGGACGTGCAGAGCCGCCCGGATGGGTGCGATGCAGACCTAAGCTGCTGTGGAAGCTCATTCGACCGTTGCACCGCCTTTCAAGCAAACCCGCTGGCGATTGGACCGTTACCACGTTCCGTCAACGAGCTCTCGGGGTTGGCCGCATCCGGCTGCGACCCATCCATTGTGTGGGCGCACAATGATTCCGGCGACTCTGCGCGCTTGTTTGCGCTCGCCCTGAGCGACGGCGCCACACGACGTGAAGTGGAGCTTCCCGGTGTATCGGCTCTCGATTGGGAGGATATGGCGTCGGGACCCTGCGAGAACGGCAGCGGCAGCTGCCTCTTTGTCGGCGATACGGGAGACAACCTGAGGCAGCGCGGTCAGGTACCTGTTCATCGCATTGAAGAGGCCACTCTGCTCGATGACCTGCCCGACGTTGCCCTCGAAACTGCGCAGTTCGAAATCCCCGGCGGTCCTGCAGACGTGGAGGCGATCTTCGTCGATAGCGATGGTCGCATCTACTTCCTTACGAAGGAGCACGGGCGCTCGCGAGTTCTGGTCGGCGAGTTTGCGGCCGGGGAAACCACATTGATGGATGAAGTCGCTACGATCGACCTGAGCGCGGGGGCGGCGGGTGCCTACGAAACAGTGACGGGCGCGGATTACGATGCGGCAGCCGGCAACCTGCTCCTGCGAACCTACTCGGCGATCTACCTCATGGAAGGGGTCGAACTGCGTGCCGGTCGAATCAACCGACTTCCAACTCCGCTGTCCACCGGGATCGATATCATTGGTGAGTCCGTCGCCTGGGTGCCCGGCGGCATCGTGCACGGCTCCGAGGGCACCGGTTCGACGCTGTGGTTCGAGCCCTGCGACTCAGCGAGGTAGGGGTCCCCAACGATGTGCGGGTCCCTGAGGGCTCACCGTGTTTCGACGATCGATCCCGGCGTTCATCAATTCGTTGGCGTACCAAAGTCCAGGCGAATCCGGTCACGAACCGACTCGATGAGCTGCACGGCTTCAGCGATCTCAGCCGGCGAGCGCACCGGCTCCCCACCGATCGTGGCCGCGCTGAGCGCCAGCGCGAGGGGGTCGAGCGTCTGACTGACTGCCTGCAGCAACGGACGCACCCGCGTAAGGTCGTCCTCGTCGGCGGCGACGCCGCACTGGCGCGCTGCTTCGCCTGCCATCGGCTCCAGCCGGCGCGGCATCTGCTCGACGGCGTCGCAGGGCGAGATCTCACGCAGCCGATCATAAAGGCGCAGGCCGGCAAAGACGGTTCTCGCGCGCCCGAGACCGAAGCCGGCATAGAACCAGGCCTGCAGCTGCGAGACCTGCTTAATGTCCGCGATGTAGGACCAGCGATTTACGATGTCGAAGATGTGCTCGGTGAGCAGCAGGCGATACTCGTCGACGCGCAACGGCGCCTCGATGGGGCGGCGGTATGCGGCCGCGCAGAGCGTACACAGCCAGTCCATATCGGCATTTACCTGCTCCTTCTCGATCCCGACGAGCTCGATCGCACCAGCGAGGGGCTCAAAGCCGCCGGCGGGAAGGCTGGCGGCGGCGATGACCTCCATTCCGTCGTAAAAGAAGCCGCACGCGGCAGAGCGGTACCCCATTTCGAAAGCCTGTCCGGTCTCCACGTTTCCAATCCTTTCGATTTGTCCGACAACGCGGATCCATGCGCCTCTTTCGTTCTGGCGACAGAAGGCAGACAATCTTTGCGTATACAACGACTTCATGGCAACATCCCGCTCGACGGGTGACCCGCCAGCCGTGACCAGGTGCGGGTTTCTCTTTCGGTCAGCGGCCTGAAAAGCGTCAAAGGCGCGGTTTATCCGGACCTGTATTGGGTGTAGGGTACGTCCAAAATGTCATGGGTGCCGCCGGACGTCGGCGCCTATCATAGCGAATTCGAGCTCTGGGGTTTCAGCCCGTAGCCACACTTCCAAAGGGACGCAGGCCATGTGTCCCATATCGAAAACCACGGCAGGGAAAAGCGTATGAACTTTGTGGGAAATCTTCGAAAGAGTGCCATCGCCACCGCGACGCTCTTCGCGATATCGCTCGTCGCCTCGACGGCGTCCGCGCAGGACGGCACCTTCGAGCTCCAGCAGTTGAATCCGGCTCCGAGCCAGACAACGGGCTACTTCAACCTCTCATCGGCGCGTGGTCTCCGTGGGGGTCAGTATGAGGTTGGCCTGTTGTTGAACTACGCCGACGACCCGCTGGTTCTCTACGCCGAAGACGGCGACGGAGACCTGGGTGACCGAGCACGCTCTATCGTGAGCGGACAGCTGCTTGCGAACATCCACGGCGGCATCGGCCTGCTTCCGGTCGACGACAACGAGTGGGCACGCCTTGAGATCGGCGTCGATATCCCCATCATCATCTTTCAGGACGGAGACGCGCCGGTTGAGGGCCTGGGCCTTCCGGACGCGACCGACGCCGGCTTCGGCGTGGGCGACATCCGCCTCGTGCCGAAGCTCACGTTTCTCAACACCGCAGTGCGCAACGAAAACAGCGGCATTGCGCTCGGTCTGCTTGTCGACCTGCTCTTCCCGGCCGGCCGGGACGAGAACTACCAGGGCGATGGTGAGTTCCGCATCGAGCCTCGTCTGCTCTTCGACTACCTTCACCGCAACTCGCACTCTGTCGGTGTGAACGTCGGCTACCAGGTGCGAAACGCTGAGGAACAGGAGAACGTCGAGATCGGGCACCTGCTCACCTACGGGCTGGCTGCTCGCATCGAAGCCTTCGACAAAGCCGGCGACGACTCTGCGTCTCGCCTCTACATCGTCCCTGAAATCGTCGGCGAAGTTACGGTCGGAACCGACGACTTTGCGCGCGAAGAGACTCCCCTCGAGGCCCTCCTTGGTCTCAAGTACTTCTTTAATCCGGACGTGATGCTGCAGGCCGGCGCAGGCATGGGCCTCGTCCGCGGTGTCGGTACGCCCGACTGGCGAGTCTTCCTCGGTGCGGCGTTCTCTCCGGTGCCTGACATCAACGATGACTACGATGGCGACGGCATCCTCAACGTTGACGACGAGTGCCCCTACGACCGCGAAGACTTCGATGGGTTCGAAGATGTTGAGGGCTGCCCTGATCGTGACAACGACAACGACGGCATCCTCGATATGACGCCTGAAGACGACTTCTACTCGGACTTCGGTCCCGACGCATGCCCGATGGTCCCCGAAGACCGAGATGGCGACGAAGACGAAGACGGATGCCCCGAAGATGACGGTGACGCAGACGGCGACGGTATCCTCGACTCTGACGACGAATGCCCGAACGATCCCGAAGATCGCGATCAGTTCGAAGACACCGATGGTTGCCCGGACATCGACAATGATCAGGACGGCATCCTCGACGTCGAAGATGCCTGCCCCAACCAGCCCGAAGACATGGACGGCTGGGAGGATGAGGACGGCTGCCCGGACATCGACAACGATAGCGACGGCATCCTTGATGTAGACGACGCCTGTCCGGACGAGGCGGAGATCTTCAACGCCTTTGAAGATACAGACGGCTGCCCGGACGAAGGTGTCATCTCGCTCACCTGCGAAGGTGTCGCGATTGACGACCGCGTCTACTTTGCGACGGACAGCGCACGCATCCGCGACCGCTCCAACGACCTCCTGAACAACGTGGCACAGGTTATCGTCGATGCGCTCGTGCGCTTCCCGAATCTGCGACTCCGCGTCGAAGGCCACACGGACAGCCGCGGCAGCGACGAGTACAACCTCGACCTCTCGGATCGTCGTGCAGCTTCGGTTCGAACCTACCTCATCGACCGCGGTGTGCCGCCTTCAGCACTCGAATCGCAGGGCTTCGGCGAGCGTCGCCCCATCGACTCGAATGACAACAGTGAGGGTCGACAGAACAACCGCCGCGTCGAGTTCAACGCCATCGAAGACCCCTGTCCGGACGGACAGCAGTGCATCGACGGCCTCTGCAGGGACGTCCGCTAGGAGCCCACGGCGTTGTTGAGATCGCGCAGGCGTCCTTCACGGGACGCCTGTTCCGCTTTTTGCGCCGCCGTATCGCATCCCGTGACCGGGACTTGCGTCCGACAGCAGTGCGGTGCGACGTATCGCCCGGGACAAGCGTCCGGACCTCTGTCGCAATCATCCAGCCGGCGCGACCATCCGGCCGGCGTGGTAGGGGGGCGGTGGCGGCCCGCGGCGCGCCTGAAGCGCTGCTGCGCTACCCGGCAGCTCTCGCGCGCGACCTGTTCGTACCACCGGCACCTGAGAGCACGAAGGTACGCCTTCTGCGCTGCGAGCTTCCTACCAGGGAAGGGCCCGAGAGCCGAGGGTTTCAGCCTGCCGGCGCGACCGCCGTCAGCGCTTTCTCAGCGCGTTCGAGCGCTCGGTCCGCTGCCTGCACGGACGCCATCGCTTCCGGCCAATGCATATCTACAAGCGCCGACCATGCGCGATTCAGCTTGCGTTCGCCGGCCGCCAGAGGCTCATAGATCGAAGCGAACGCTGCGAGGCCGTGGCGCGCCTGTACCCTGGTTCTTGCCTCAACCAGCGGCTCGATGGCCTCGACCTGCAGCTGCTCAATGCGAACGCGAACGCTCTCGTAGCCCGCCTCGCCGGACGCACCCGCTGCCATCTCGGCGGCCAACGCGGCGACATCAGAGTGCAGCTTCCGCAGCATTGCACCGAAGTCGATCGCGCCGTCTGTTCCCGGGCGGTCGGACTTTGCTTCTGCTTTGAACGCGATCCGAGCGAGGACAACGCCGA
>JAUICO010000104.1 GCA_030427825.1 bacterium
ACATCGTGCGCGAAGAGGACCGGGAGCCGCTGCCTGAGCAACAACCTGCCCCGGAGATTGAAGGTGGATCAGGGCTTGCGGGACTGGGTGCATCGGACTCCGGTACCGGCCCCGCGATCAACGACGCTCCGCCAAGGGGCTCCGACGCCGTGCCGCGCACCGAGCGCAGAGAAGAACGGCGCGCTGAAAGGGACCGGGAGCGACGACGGCCCGTCCGACTCGAAGACACCAGCACACCTCCGCGACGCGTCGAAGGCGTTGGTCGACGCCTCGGCTACCCTCGAGAGTTTCGCGAGGCGGGGGTCACAGGGCTCGTCGTTCTGCGCTGCATCGTCACCGAATCCGGTCGAGTACGGGCCTGTCGCAGGCGCTCGGGCCCGGAGGAGCTGGCGGAGTACGCCGAAGCCGTCGTTCGCACCTGGCGCTTTGAGCCCGGGCGCGACCACGAGGGCGACCCGGTTCCCGTCGCTCAGACCTTTCGCTTTCCCTTTCGCCTCCGCTGAGCGTCTCGCCCCGCCGACGCACGCACCGAGAGATTTGCATGACTACTCCTCAGCCCCTGTCCCCCGTGGGACGCGGCCTGCACCTGTCTACCTTCATCGCGGTCGTCGCCGCGCTTCTTCTGCTCGCCTCACCGGCACAGTCCCAGGATGGAAGCACCTTTGAGCCGGAATGGTTTGAAGGTGAAGACGAAGGCGGCACCTTCGAGCCCTCGTGGGACGACGAGGATGACACAGAGGGCGGAACCTTCGAGCCCTCATGGGACGACGAGGATGACACAGAGGACGGTACCTTCGAGCCCTCATGGGACGACGAGGAGGACACAGAGGACGGCACCTTTGAGCCCTCGTGGGACGACGAGGACAGCGAGGAAGTGGCACCGACGGATGCCACCGAAGAGGACGACGTCGAAGCCGACCCGGAGGACGACTGGCGCAGCTGGGGCGACGACGAGGACGAGTGGGACCGACAGTTTGAGTCCGAAGATGGCGCCGAGGAATACTACGAAGAGCTGTGGGATGACTTTGAGAGCTACGAAGGAGACGTGTTTGAGGCGCCTGTGGGCGAGCTCGAAGAGGGCATGTCTCGCATCGTAGGCGTCGCCGTTGACCATGAGTTTGGCCAGCCCGCGGCAGATATCGTCGTATCCCTCGATGACACCGATCTCAGCGCGCGCACCGGCGAGACCGGCGAGTTTGCTTTTGAAGTAGAGCCGGGAGTGTACGTCGTTCGCATCACCTCGATCGAATATGCAAACCAGGTGTTCGAAGTCGAAGTGTTCGCCGACGAGTCCTACGACATGGGCGTGATCGAGCTTCGCATCGACTCCGACACGGTCACGACGATCGAAGTTGAGGGTCGAATGGACCGAAACTCGGAGGTCGCGCAGCAGATCATACGGCGTGAGTCCGCCACTACCGTCGACGCAATCAGCGCGGAAGAGATCTCTCGAAGCGCGGACTCCACCGCCGGCTCTGCGGCCCGCCGAGTGGTCGGCGTGACACTCGTAGATAACAAATTTCTCGTCGTGCGCGGGCTCAGCGGATCAAACAATCAGGTGGTCCTCAACGGCGTGCAGGTTCCGGTGATTGACCCTTTCTATCCCAGCGTAGAGCTGGATGTGTTCCCCGCTTCGCTGCTCGCCGGGATGGCCGTTGTGAAGGTGCCAACAGCACAATTCCCCGGTACCTGGGCCGGAGGGCTTCTTCAGTTGCAGAGCAGCGACTACAGCGAAGACTTTGAACTCAAACTCTCGTTGGGAACCGGTATCAACACCCTGTCCACATTTCGTGCGCTGCCCGACTACCGGGGGAGCGACACGGACTGGCTCGGTGTGGACAACGGCGCGCGGCGCATGCCGGACTCACTGCGTTCTTTTGGGGAACTCACGCGAGCAGAGCAACGTGAGGCTGCGACCGAGCTGGGCGACAACTGGGCCGTCTCGAACCGCACCGCGCTGCCAGATTTGAAGATCGGCGTCTCAGCGACCGACACCCTCCCCTTCGACAACGGGATGCGTCTGGCGTGGCGACTCTCCGTGTCAAACAGCCGCAGCGCCCGCGCCGCGGAAGGCGACCTGAGCAACTACACGACCGCAACGGATGAAGACACCGGCGTACAGATTGAAGAGACGCAGTCACGACGGACCGTCTCGCGCTCCGTTCGATGGGGTGCGCTCGCCGCGTTCAGACTTGAACTCAGCGACGACCACGACATCAGCGTGTCGACCCTGTTCAGCCACTCCGGCGTTGACGGTACCCGTGCCTCGGAGGGCACTGACTCCGACACCGGCGACGAGTTTCTCGATCACCGGCTGCAGTTTGTGCAACGGACCATGTCGCTCTCGCAGATCTCCGGCTCTCATCGCGACCTTGTCGGAAACATGGAGCTGACCTGGAATTTCACCTACGGCCTTGGCCTGCGCGCAGAGCCTGACACGCGCTACCTGCGACGCTTCCCCAACGGCAGCGGCGAGCAGACCTGGATTCCCAACCCGGGCACCGGCGAACGCTACTTTGCGTCGTATCGGCAGGAGGACATCCTCGCGGGCGCGGGCCTGGAGCTGCCCACACGTGAACGGAGGTTCGTTTTTCGCACCGGCGTCGATGGCGGCCACACCACGAGACACTACGAGAGCCGTCGCTTCCGCTACCTGCAGGACAACGCTTTCACCATCGACGACCGCACGCGAGCGCCGGAGGACCTGTTTGGCGACGACGCTGTGCGCGATCGTGTGGTTCGCCTGAACGACGACACGCAGGCGACGGATGAATACGAAGCTCCCAGCGATCAGATCGCCACCTACGCGATGATCGAGGCGCAGCTTGGCGAGCGCGTTCGTGTGACCGGCGGCGGTCGCTACGAATCATTCGTGCAGAACTTTGAGCTGCCGAATCAGGGCGATGAGGGCACCCGCGCCAGACGCCGTGATCGGGACTGGCTGCCGTCCGCGTCGGTTGTGGTCGACATCAATGACGAGCTCGCGATCCGCGGTGCGTATGCCCGCACGGTCGTGCGACCCAACTTCGTGCAGTCCTCGCCTTCGGTGGTGCAGGACTATCAGCGTCGGCGCACCATCGTCGGCAACCCTGATCTGCTGGCCACGCGCATTCACAACGCAGATCTGAGAATCGAGTGGTTCCCCTCGACAACAGAGGTCGTCGCCCTGTCCGGCTTCTACAAGCACTTCGACGGACACATCGAACGAACCATAATCGATCGACAGGGCAACGTGTCCTTCCTCAATGTGGGAGCCGCTCAGGCTTCGGGGCTTGAGTTCGAAGTTCAGCTCGATCTGGAGCGACTCAGCGAGGCCCTGAGCGGACTCTCCTTTGCTTCCAACTTCGCGTGGATGCCGACCCGCGTCGAGCTCCCGCCCGCCGAGACAGCGATCTACACCAACTCGAACCGTCCGATGTCCGGCGCTCGAAGCTGGTCGGTGAACAGCAGCATCGGGTGGGAGATTCCGGGCTCTACCGTAGAGCTGAACCTCTTCTACAACGCGCTGGGACGCGGCCTGGTTGAAGTCGGAACGCAGGGATTGCCGGACGTCTATTCGCGGGCGGTGCACTACCTCGATCTTACCCTGAAGATCGGCCTCGCCGACGCGTGGGATCTCAAGCTCTCGGCAACAAACATTCTTGCCGAGAGACCGCAGATCGAAGCCGGGGGTGTTACGGTGGAAGAGAGCCGCCGCGGTACGACGATCGGCGCCAGCCTGTCCTGGACGCTGAGCCGTGCTCGAGAGGATGAGGACGAGTGGGATTGGCGCGACGATGGCGGCGCCGGCGGTGCGAATGAGCCCGTCGCGGATGGCCCCGGCGAGCAGCCGGACGGTCACAGCGCCCCGGATTCACAGCCGGTTCCTACCTCGCAGCCGGTTCCCGCCTCGCAGCCGGTTCCCGCCTCGCAGCCGGTTCCCGCCTCGCAGCCGGTTCCCGCCTCGCAGCCGGTTCCCGCCTCGCAGCCGGTTCCCACCTCGCAGCTCGTCCCAGGTGCTGTCCCAGCCACGGGTCCGCAGCCTGCGACGAGCGCGCCGCCGACCGAGGGATCGGGCGCCGAGTGACGCGGGCACAAGCTTCGTAGCTTCGTTACACGCCTGTCACAATGCGCTCACTGCGAAGACACACAACGCCGCTAGCTCGAATCGCAACGCAGCCGAACCACATTGTGTGGACGGCGCCACCACACTGCGTGTCATGAGACACGATATTGGAGAGAATGAAGATGACTGGAGTTTGGTTTCGAAGGATCGCGCTCGCATCGCTGACTGCCGCGCTGTGCACAGCATGCGACGACGAAGACGGTACGCTAGACGCCGGCAACGACATCCAGCAGGATGCCGGCAACGACGTCCAGCAGGATGTCCAGCAGGATGTCCAGCAGGACACAGACGTGGAGCAGGACGTGGTCGTGGCCTGCGGTGACCAGGGCGACGGAAGCTGCCCCGCATCCGAAGACATCGCGATTGCCGGCACCGAGGTCACCGTGTCCGGCGACATCGCGACGGACACTACGTGGACCGCGAGCAACGTGTATCGCCTCACCGACCTGGCCTACGTTACAAACGGCGCGACCCTTGAAATTGAGGCAGGCACCCTGGTGATCGGCGACAGCGGCGCAGCGCTCGTTGTAACCGCAGACGGGCAGATCGACGCCGAGGGTAGCGCGAGCGCTCCCATCGTTTTCACCAGCTCTCAGCCGGCCGGCGACCGCGCCTCCGGCGACTGGGGCGGCGTCGTCCTACTGGGGCGCGCTGAGATCAACGTTGACGGTGGCACAAACAACATCGAAGGCATTGACCCGACCGAGAGCCGCGGAGAGTACGGCGGCACAATGAACACACACGACTGTGGCACCATGCGCTATGTTCGCATCGAATACGCGGGCGACGTGTTTGGTCAGGACAACGAGCTGAACTCGCTGACAGTTGGCGGATGCGGTTCGGACACGACCCTGGAGTACATCCAAACACACCGTGGACTGGACGACGGCATCGAGATGTTTGGTGGACGTGCTGACCTCAAGTACGCAGTCGTCAGCCAGACCGGCGATGACGCTCTCGACTTCGATGAAGGCTACCAGGGCCGCGTCCAGTTCGTAGCGATCCATCAGAACGACATCACCGGCGACCGCGGCTTCGAATGGGACAACCTCGGCAGCAACCACAGCGCCCTGCCGGCGACCTCGCCCCAGGTCTGGAATGTCACGATGGTCAGCGTCGGAAGCAACCCGGACCAACGTGCCATGAAGCTGCGCGAAGGCGTCGCAGGTGAAATTCACAACGTCATCATGTCCGGCTTCGGCGAAGACAGCATCGACGTGGACAGCGAAGTGTCCGGCGGACGGGTCGGCACCGACCTGAACTTCAGCGGGCTGCTCTTCTTCAACATCGGCGCTTCGGGGACGGACTACTTCGCCGATGAGAGCGGCGACGGAGACAACGACGGCGGCTTCGATGAGAGCGCTTACTTCACAGCCGAGACGAGCAATGTCTTCGGTTCGGACCCGGCACTCGGTGCTCCGGAGTGTCTGAGCGCACCGGACTTCATCCCGGACGTGGACTCGCCGGTTCTCGGTGGTTCAACGCCTCCGTCGGACGGCTTCTTTGACGACACGGCGACGTACCGTGGCGCCTTCGAGCCCTGCGGCAGCGACTGGATGGCCGGCTGGACCGCTTTCCCCTGATTTCCTCCCAGGGGCATGCGGCGGCGCCGACCTCTCCCGGGGCGGCGCCGTTTGCGTTTTGCCGTTTGCGTTTCTTGGGGTGCTCAGAGCATATCGTCCACGAGGACGATCGTCTCTGCGTTGAGATCATACACGACGCGTGACCGCTCCGGACAGGAGCGATCCGGACCCAGGAGCGGGTCGTGTGGCATGGGATTGCACCACATCTTCAATACGATGACCGGGTAACGCGTCGCGCCCTCGTTGTTCGCAGGCCCATCAGCGCCGAACTCGTAGTCCACGTGGTACAGGTAGAAGCCGCGCATTGTCGCCAGATCGAATCGATCGGCGATGTCATCCCAGAAGGCGTGCAGCCTGAAGGTTCGTGGCTGCGGCGGCGGCGTAAAGATCTCGTGACCCAGCTGGGCCAGGCGCTCTCGGGCCCGCTCGGTGCTGCGGCGGCTAATGGGCTCCGGCAGTGACAGCGACTGCGATCCCCGCAGGATTCCGTTGCGCGTAAACCAGGTGCGCATGGTGATCGGAAACTGTCGCCCGGGGATGTCCAGGGTGTGTGTGATGCCGAAAGCCGCGCCACCGTGGGGCGTAAAAGGCACGTAGTAGTCCGGTTCGCCCACCTCGACGTCCACGATGCGTGCCTCTTTGAGCACGCGGCGGATCTTGCCGTTCAGCTGCGGTTTGGCCGCGTAGCCGGTGATCAGGGCGAATAAGATGAGGACGATGAAGATGCCTCGAAGCGCCCGGTTGAAAGGCGAGTGCTCGCCTGCGCCCGCGGCTTGTGACTTCGATACACTGCCATCGCCGCCGACTTCGGACCCAGAAGTACCGATCTTCGCGGTGCTGTCGCTGTTTTCGGTCTTGTCGCTCACCTTGCCTGCATACCCCGGCCTGCGGTCACGGTTGATTAGCACGCTATCGCCAAGAGCAGAAACGGTAGAGCCCCGACGGCAGCAACAAGGGCGCGCCGGTCAGGCGTTGGCATCTGGTCGGCCGCACAGCAGCGCGCGATCTTGTCGCCTTCAGGTGCCCCTGATACCCGGCCTCGTCCCCGATGTCCCGGCCCCGCGTTGCGCGGCCATGGGGCGAATCGTCGCCAGCTCGCGAGATGAACATGCGAACACTCCTACTACTGACCGCCGCCCTCGCACTCAGCTTGAGTGCGTGCGGCGACGACAGTTGCGATGCGGATGCTGACGGTGACGGGATCTGCAACGATTCCGACAACTGCCTCTCAGCCGAGAACTCGCAACAGGACGACACGGATGGCGACGGCGTCGGCGACAGCTGCGACGACGATATCGACGGTGACGGGTTGGACAACGCTTCCGACAACTGCCCTTCTGACGCCAACGCGGGCCAGGAGGACGCTGACGCCGATGGCATCGGCGATGTCTGCGATGAGTTCGCAAACTGCGAAGACAGCTCCGGGTGCGCGCTGCCCCTGGTGTGCGTCGGCGGTGCCTGCGTGGACGTGACCTGCGGCTCACACCTGGATTGTCCTACAGACTCCCAGTGCACGGGCACCGCGTGCAGGTTCGCGCCCGAGTGTACCGGCGATGGGGATTGTGACGGCGACGAGGTGATGGGCAGCTGCTATCGCGGGCGGTGCATCCCCGGCTGCAACCGCAACACGGACTGTGGTGGCACCCTGGCTACCGCCTGCATCGACAACACCTGTCTCTTCGCATGCGCCACAGGCGCGACCTGTGATCCGGGCGAGCGCTGCACCGATTTCTTCGGAGAGTCCTTCTGCCTGCCCGACGAGTGTGTCGGTAACGGCATCGAAGACTGCGACGAAGGCCTGCGTTGCAACGGCGCCGGCGAGTGCGTCCCCTACGACCCCTGCGTGGCAGACGGTGACTGCAGCGACAGCGAGTACTGCGTCAACGAGATCTGCGAGGACCGACCCCGCTGCGCTGTCGACCGCGACTGTGACGATGAACAGATCTGCAGCGCCGGCTTCTGTTTCGCAGTGAGCACATGCGATGACGACGACGCATGCGACGACGGCGATACCTGTGTAGCGGGTCTGTGCGTGCCCGATCTCTGCCGCGATACCGCTTCATGCGATGCAGGATCCGTTTGTGAGAGCGGCGCGTGCATCACTCCCGAGGCGGCCGAGATTGCCCGCGTTGTGATCACGACGCGCCCCGGGCCGGTGTCGGTCGGGCAGATCGTCGGCTTTCATGCCATCGCTCTCGACGCTGAGGACGCACCGATCGCCGGTGTCGCCTTTGACTTCGAGAGTTCATCTCCCGCGGTCGGTGATCTTACGGGTAGCGCGTTCACCGCCGGCAGCGAGCCCGGCACGACCGAAGTGACGGCCACACCAGAGGGCGAGAGCGCGCCGGTGAGTGACGCTGTTGTCGTCGTCAACATCGGCGCAACGCCGACCGAAGGACGCCGCGTCATCGTAGTCGACCGTATCAGCGGCCGAGCCATCGAAGGCGCAACGGTGCAGACCACACAGGGCACGACCCTCTCATCGGCGGACGGCGTTGCCCTGGTTGACGACGACGCCGGAACGATCAGCGTGTTCGCGGACGGATACGATTTCGTCACCGTTATGGGCGCGACAGCGGATGATTTGGAGATCTCGCTGAGGCCTGCCGTCGGCAGCGGCGTGGCAGCCGGGTTCACCGGACGCATGGATTGGCGCGAGGTCAGCACAGCGGGCAATACCAGCGTCGGCCTGGCGGGCGCAGCCATCAACGAAGGGCTCGCCGACCTCTCGCTGATTCGGCTGCTCGGCGACAACTTCATCTTCCAGGTTCCCAGCGTGGGCGCCTTTCCCCTACCCGGCGGAATCGTCCTCGACGCAGACCTGGAGCCGGTCATCGGGCAGCCTCTGCGACTGCAGCGGCTGCGCTATTTCTCCCGTGCAGGCGATGGTCTGACCTTCGCGTGGGCACTCGGCGGAGATCTCGACACACAGGACCTGCTCGGCAGCTTCTTCGGCGGTGGCAACATCATCATCGAGATTCTGCGCCTTTTCGCCGGCTTCGATCACGATGTAGTGGCGTTTGACGCTGAGGCGTTGCCGACGATCGTGGACGAAGAGGACATCGACGACGACGGAAACACCATTGAGATGGTCCCTGATTACAACAACTTTCCGCGCGTATTTGCCACGCCCTCGATTCCGCAGGAGCTGCGCGCTGCCGTCACCTGGCCGGCGCCCGCACTCATCGAAGACGCCCCCCTGGACGCCATCCTGGCCGTCGGCGGCACCGAGGTTGACGGTATCGGCTTCGTACCTACCGGCTTCGCCAGCGCGCAGCTGAACGTCGACACGTTCGATGAAGGGCTGATTCGCCTTGCACCGGCACACAGCGGGCTCGCCGGCGGCGAGAACTACGTAGTCGCGCTCACCTTCTCGTCGGCGGATTCCGGGGCTGGGGTTGACGGTCTCGACCTGCCTGAGACGATCGCTGCCCTGTGGAGTCGCGGCCCCCTGCCGGCGGACCTGAACTTCGACGGAGCCTTCCCGGCATTCGCGGAAGGCAGCACATTTGACGCGGTCGGGCGGTCCTGCGAGCTCACTGCCACGACGAACGCACCTGTTCGACTCGTCGCGCGTGGCGACCAGCGAAACTGGGAAGTGTTTGCCTCACAGCCGGGCACCGTGAACTTCCCCGCCCTGCCTGACGGATTCGACGATCCCGTCAGCGACGACTTCTACGTCGAGACATTCGCCACCGAGAACACGATCGATGACCTCTTCGATCCGACAAGCGGGGGCCTGCGGCGTCTGAACCACAAGGTGTACGGCTTTGCCCGATACCTGCTTGTCCCGAGCACGGTCAGCGAAGCCCAGCCGCGCTGACACACTCGCGGCACAGGAGACCCGATATGCGTGTATTGTTTGTTATGGACCCGATCGAGTCCATCAATATCGACAAGGACACCACATTCGCGCTGATGCTCGAGTATCAACGCAGAGGCCACGAGGTCTTCTATGCGTTGATGGACGGCCTGATGGGTGAAGCAGGCCGTTGCAGGGTCCACTGCGCGCCGCTCACGGTACAACGTGCCGCGGGTGCGTTCTTTACCCGCGGTGCGTTCGAGCATCTCTATCTCGAAGACTTCTCGATTGTTTGGATGCGGAAGGACCCGCCATTCGACATGCAGTACATTACCGCGACATACCTCCTTGAGCTTGCAGACCCGGCGAAGACGCTGGTGGTGAATCGACCCTCCGGCCTGCGGGATGCCAACGAGAAGGTCTTCATCCTTCGCTTCCCCGAGCACACATCGCGTACAGCTGTCCTGCGCAGCAGCCGCGAAATCTCTGAGGCCGTCGACGCCTTCGGAGGAGATTGCGTAATCAAGCCTCTCGATCGCATGGGTGGCTCCGGGATCTTTCGCCTGCGATCGAATGACGGAAACTTCAACTCCATCGTCGACGCGGTCACAAACGAAGGCCGCGAGTTTGTGATGATTCAGGAATACATCGCCGCGGCAAGCGAGGGCGACAAGCGGATCATCCTGATGGACGGTGAAGCACTGGGCGCCATTCTGCGGGTTCCGAAGGGCCGCGACTTTCGCGGTAACATGGCAGTCGGTGGCCAGGCCGTCGCCTCTGAAGTGACTGACCGGGACCGGGAGATTGTCGCCGGAGTCGCTCCAGCCCTGCGTGAGCGCGGACTCTACTTCGTCGGTCTCGATGTGATCGGCGGCAAGCTGACTGAAGTCAATGTAACCAGCCCCACCGGTGTGCAGGAGATCAACAAGCTCTGCGGCAGGTCGATCGACCGCGACATCGTGGCCTGGACAGAAGGTGCAGCACCGGTCTGAAGCGCGGGTCCGACGGCGTCAGAAGCGCGCAGCCAACACCGCACCCGCGCCGCGGGATTCGATGTCCACAACGGGCGCGATATCAACGCGTCGACCACCGCGATCGCGCCTCGCGATCAGCATCGCCGCCGTCGTTACTGCGAGAACACCGGCGCTCGAAAAAGCCGCGATCTCGACGGCGCGATTCCGATTCAGGTCATCGCGCAGCGCCTGGGCTCTCTCGCTGCCGCGACACGCGTCGTTCGAGAGGTCGGAGCATGACGCCAGCGCGTCGTTGGATTGGGATGCTTCGAGGGCGAAATATGTGCCGACACCGGTTGCGCCCAGAGCCAGCAGCCCGGGAATGAGCGCCATGCCGCGACGTGCCGGCGCCTCGTTTCGCAGGGTCTCAACCGGCACCACAATCACGTTTGGCGCCGTCCTCACGATCTCAAGGTTCGGGTCCTCTGCGACGGCGCTGCGCTCGTCCTCAGTCATCGTTCCATCGTCGTACACCACCCAACCGGGGACCTCCTGCCACAGCAGTGAGCTGCGCGTCGGCTCCCCACTCTGCACGTAGCTGAGCGCGTCGGCCACGTCCTCTCGTGCGGTCGCGTCGTGCACAGGCAGGCGAATCGCCCTGAACGACGACTGCGATGCCTGCCAACGTGAGATTTCGACCATCGACCCTGCGAACGCCTCCCCGGGTGCGACCGCCACTCCGTAGACTTCCTCCACGTCGAGAACTGCGGCCGCGTGCGCAATCACACGACGCAGCAGGTCCGGACTTGTAGACGAACGCGGTCGAAGAACCGGGACGCCGTCACGCAGGGACACAGCCGCGTCGAATGCAATATCAAACAGGAATGCCTCGGCGTCCGCGGCGATGGAGTACACGAAACTCTCGCGCGTCGCACAGCGCAGTTGCGCGAAGACCTCGCGCGCCGGGACACGAATCTCGCCGTGGCTGGTCACGCCGGCGGGCGAGCCGTTGATATACACCTCGCACGGTTCGTCCGCCTGCCACGATACCTGAACGACTCGAAGCGCGAGCTCGCGTTTCAGCGCTTCGATCGCATCCACCCGATTCGGCGACACCGCCGCGGTGGTAGCCGGCGCAAATCGCAGGAGCTCAGCGATCTCGTGGAGGATGAGCGCCGACGAATCCGAATCGCCTGCGAGATCGAGTCCCTGAGCCATCAGAACGAATGCGTCCTGTAGTGGCACGACCAGGTCCGGGTGAAAGGCGAGGAATTCAGGGTTAGCGGTCAGCGCGTGCAGGCGCGGCATCAGCGTGTCGGCGGCGACCTGAAAGTCGCCCGCAAAGAAGGCCTCCCGCGCAGAGGCGATGGCCTGCGTGCTGTCCAGCAGGTATGCGTCCTGCGTCTCGTCCGGAGCGAAGCGAACTCTCTGACGCCAGATCGCTGCGGTTTCTTCCTGCCGCTGTGTTTGGATAAGGCGCTCGCCCAGCGCTTGTCGCAACCATTCCGCGTGGGGCCCCGCGTCCGCTTCACCATAATCGAGGAGCACGATAGAAGCGGCGTCCGCAACCCGTGTGCCCGCCGAAAGCATGACGACGACGGCGGCCACGCAGTGCAACAGACCTCGTGTGGGGGCGCGACGCGTCGCAAAGCCACGTCGCTGCGCTCCTGCATCGTCTCTCGTACTTCTCATGAAAAATCCGGTGTTTGTTTGCGTGAACGCTGTCAGAGTCGTCGCCGGTAGCTCGTCGTTTCCCAATTCTGTGTGCGCGCCCGCCGGCACACAATCATCTCTTCGCGTCTAGCGCCAGGCGAGTATCACGACACGTTCCGGGGCCGGGTGTCCCTCGACAGTGCGCGAAGGGTCCGCGGGATCCAGCCCCTCTGCGAGACTCGCGCCTTCGCGCCAGACCGTGGCACGCTGCTCATCGGGATCGGTCCGCACGACCTCGCCTACGTCCCATTTCGAGTAGCCCGCCCGCCGAAGCCAGGACAGCAGGCATCGAAGAGTCGGCAGGAAGTAGAAGCCGCGTGCGCCGGCGTAGCGACCCTCAGGGAAGACTGCGAAGGAGCCCTCCCCCGGGATCACAATCGTCTCAATCACAGCGCAGCCCCCTTTCGCGAGGGCGCGGCGACAGCGTCGAAGTACAGCGATGGGATCGGTGTGGTGATACAGAATACCCATCAACAGGATTCGGTCGAATCCGCCCGTTACCAACTCCAGATCCGACTCACCGAGCGACGCGAAGAACAGGCGCGGGTCCGGCGCCAGCGCGTTCATCGCGGCGAACTGTCGACCATACAGTGCCTGCGGGTCGACCCCGAACACCCACTCTGCGCCAGCAGCCGCAGCACGGTACATGTAGTATCCATTGTTGCAGCCTACATCGCAGACCAGCGCGCCGCGCAGGTCACACCCCGCCCGGACAAGGCGATCCCACTTGAGCTCGCTGCGCCACTCGGCGTCGATCGTGAGGTCGTCAAAACGAAAGGGCCCTTTTCGCCAGGGCATGAGCGCCTTCAACGAAGCCACAAGCTCCGCGGGCGCGGGCGCAGACACCGGCGCTTCGAAGCACACAACACCATTATCTACCCGCCAGGACCAGGCGTCAGCCGGCGAGAACGGACCCTCGTCGTCGCTCGGAGGCGCCACGCCGGCAATTCGCGTTCTCAGAGCGGCCGCCGCGTCTCCACCGATGCGCTCTACAAATGTTGGATGCAGCCACGTGTCTTCGGCGTTCATCGGCGCCCCACGATGGTCGCGAATTGTAGCGACCGGGCAGCAACGTACACCTCTTCGTAGCCGGCTTCGTGCAGCAGGGCGATGTTCTCAGACAGAGTCAGCGGCACCAACACCCCATCGAGCGCAGCTCGCTTCTGCTCAATCTCAAGGTCGGAATATCCGTTGCCGCGCTTGAATGCATCGTACGAGGCCTGCCAGCGCGCCGCCTCGGCAGCGTTTGACGGCGCCAGCTTCTCACTCAGAATGATCACCGAAGGCCGCGGCGCGGTGTCCGCGATGGCGGTGAGGATGCGGAGTCGGTGTTGTGCCGGCACGAACTGCAACAGGTAGTTGAGCACGGTGATGCGCGCGGCGGGGGGCTCCCAGTCTTCAAGGCGCGCCTCGACCAGCTCTACTCGCTCGCCGCAACGTCTCGCGGCAATCTCGAGCATCTCGGGCGAGGCGTCGACGCCGATGATTCGAAGCTCCCGGTCCCGAATTTCGTCGCGTATGCGCGAAGGCAGAGCGCCGGTCGATGTCCCAAGGTCGACAACAATGTCTCCTGTGATCGCCTCTTCAGCCACGATCCGAACGCAGAGATTCAGACATTCTTCGTAGCCGGGGATCGAGCGGTGGGCCATGTCATCGAAGGCCGCCGCGACCCGCGCGTCAAAGCGGAAAGGCGCAACCACCGCCTGCTTCTGAGCGTATACCCTGTCATCCATAAAGGCGCCTTCGTTGCGCGTGCACAGGCCCTGCGTTAGCTTCTATCGCAGACTGCGCGGGAGAAATCGGCCATGAAAGCTGTGTGGGAGTACATCGTCGGTTATGCGCCGGTAAGTAAGCCGGAGACCATCACATTCTACGATCGGCACGACGCTCAGCTCTATCGCGATGTATCGCTACATACCATCGGCGAGCACGGGTGGGAGCTTGTGACTGTTCTCCGCGCAACGGGGCCGGAATCCGGCGAAGCGCGCTACGAGTATTTCTTCAAACGGAATCACGCCGAAGGCTACAAGGATACGAAGCCCCGCCATCCTCGGAACTGACGATTCGCCTCGTGGACGCCGCGCGATCGCCTGACGGTACCATCACGGCGAAGAAAGCCCTTGACCAGCGGACGATTCGGGCAATAAGTGGCGCCACAAGTCGGCGATAACGCCGTCCTACACTGGATTTTGGGCCACTATTACAAAGAAGTGGCGGCACCCCTGGGCCTACCAGGAACTCACGGGAGAAGTGGAATGACGAAGAAAGAAATGGCAGCCAAGCTCGCGAAGAAATGTGACATCAGCGTTGCCAAGGCAACGGAGATCCTCAACGTGATCTTCGACGCCACACCCGGTCAGGGAATCATCGCAGTTGAGCTGGACGCCGGCCGTAAGGTCACGATCCCCGGCTTCGGTACCTTCGGCACGCGTCAGCGCGCTGCACGAACCGGAACCAACCCGGCAACGGGCAAGAAGATCAACATCCCGGCCCGAAAGTACGCTTTCTTCAAGCCCGGCAAGACTCTTCGCGAGCGCGTCGAGCAGTAAGAAGTCGAGCAATCGACTCGCAGTTGCTGCCCGGCATACCGGGCGACGCTGCGAAAACCCCGGCATTCCGGGGTTTTCTTGTTTTTGCACCCCGGCTTCTGCGAGCGGTTCCACGAGACCATGCCGGGACAGATTCCAGGTCGCCGTCATCGGCGGGCCCCGGACGCCCGCGCGACAACCCGCGCAACGAAACCCCGGGGCTACGCGCTGCGCCAAATCCAGGTGCCGTCGACCAGCTGAACCCGCGTGCGTCCAACCCACGCTTCGTCGCTGGGAAATAGCGGATCACCCGGCA
>JAUICO010000105.1 GCA_030427825.1 bacterium
GCAGCAGCTTGAAGGGCAGCGAGACACTGGTCGGGCTGAGCATGTGCATGCCGAGGCTGAGCAGGACGCTGCCAACAAGCAGATCGAGGACAAGAAAGGGTAGAAAGAGGAGAAAGCCGATCTGGAAGGCCTCGGCCAACTCCGTCAGGGCGAACGCTGAGATCGCCGTGACCATCGGCGTCTCTTCGACGCTGCTCGGCGGTGCACTCCCGCGCATCTCAGCGAAGAGCGCGAGCTCGGCTTCACCGCTGTTTGCGGCGAGAAAGCGCCGCCATGGGTCCACGACCGCCGGCACCTGCTCTGTCAGCACCTCAAGCTCAGCGATCGAGCCGTCGTCAGCAAACAGCGGACTCGCGGCGTCGGCCATCTGCTGAAACACCGGCGCCATGATGAACGCCGAGAGGACAATTGCCAGCGCCGAGATCACCATGTTCGGCGGCACGTTCTGCGTACCCAGGGCGCTGCGCAGGATCGAGAGCACGATCGCGATTTTCGCGAATGACGTCATCATCACCAGGGCGAAGGGCAGCAACGCCATCAAACCGAGCAATACGGATGTCGCGATGGGGCTCGTGGATCCGCCGAGCAGCTCCTCCGGGCTCTGAGCGAGGGCAGCCACACTCAGGGTAGAGGCCGTAGCGAGGGTGAAAACGAAGACTGCGCGTTTCATAGCAGCAGCTCGTTGTCGGAACCTGCCCGGCTGCCTGTAGTCGTGTGGACCCGCGCCTCTTCTGCCCGATCCAATGCTGCTGTTGGGTCGTCGTCGATCAGGGATGACGCGCGATCCCGAGTCGGCTGTGCCCCGGACAGGTCGCCGCCGGCCCGCCCGTGGACCGACTCCGCCCCCTTCGCGGCGGCATCGCCGGCGAGAACGTCAGCAAAGCTCACTCGATCCCACTCTGCGCGGCTCATCTCCGTCAACGTCTCCATGCCGCTGCCGTGCTGAGACACGATCAGCACGCGATCTGCCGCTCGCAGGGCGATGACGCTGTGGCGGGTTCCGATGGCGACGCGCTCCAGCACTTCAAGCCGTCCCTGCTTCTTCTGCCCACCGTAGCCGTAACGGATGGCCAGGCGGATTGTGACGACGGCCAGGACGCACACCAGACCGAGCAGCACAAAGGTCTGCACCAGCATCACGCCAAACCCGGACGAGCTCGATGCGCAGCCACCTGCGCCCACGAACAAGAGCATCGAGGCCACGGTCGTCGGTAGTGAGTTGCGAAGAGTCAGGACAACACCGGATCATGCGGAAATCTACGCGCCCGCGCCATGACGAAAATGCCACGGCGCAGTGATTGTCGACAAGGGCCGCGGAGTGTTGCCTGATGCGGGGCGCGGCGGCTCACAATCGCTGCGGCCTTTCAGCGCAGCAGTTCGCGGTCTGCGGCGAGCTCGGCCATCGTCGCGACGACCGCGGGATCGTCGCTCTCTATGGCGACGTCCGCGCCGAGTAGAACGTCGATTGCGTGCTCGATCTCAGGGGCCAGGTCACCGCTCAGCTTCATGCGGTCGAGGATTTTTCGAGCGGCGGCGGGGTCTCCGTTGCGTGCAGAAGCACGAGCGAGGAACACCTCCCACGCGTTCTTTTCGTTGCCTTCGGTCACCGTCAGCAGCGCGCGGGCAAGCTCCTCGGCACGGGTCAGATTCGTGCGCTCTCGGAAGTACAATGTGGCACAGAGCGTGGCCGGTACCGGATCGAAGAAGAGCTTTTCCTCCTGCGAGTCGTAGTGCCAGTAGCGCGACAGGGACTCTTCGTAGCTGGCAGCAGCGGCGTCAGAGTCGCCGGCCATTTCGTACAGTTGTCCCTTCAGAATCAGGCCGCGCCGATTGGCGGGATCCAGGTCAAGCAGCGCTTCGGCCGCCTCCAGCCCGTACCCCGGCTGCGCGCTCTGCAGTGCTGTGCGGCAGATCGCGACGTACACCTCTTTGTTCTCGTCGTCGGCATCGACGGCGCGCTGGAGCGCGTCTTCTGCGATCTCGATCTTGCCGGCAGCGAGCGCCGCGTCTGCGACTCCCAGCTTGATGTTCGACCAGTCGGGCATCAGCTCTTCGGCGCGCAGGTACGCGGCGATCGCGTCGTCGTTGCGGTCCAGAGCCTGCAGACACCGGCCACGTTCGAAATGCGCGATGGCTTCGTCACCGTGCTCCTGCATGACAGAGTCGAAGTGCGCGATGGCCTCGCCTGCCCGCCCCCCGTGGGTCGCAGTAACCGCCTCGCGAAAGGCCTCGCCCAGCTCAAAGTATCGGCTGGAGACCTCGTCGGGATACACGGCGACGATGGCCATCAGATTCTCCTCATCGCTGATCGCGGCATCAAAGCTGGCCTCTTCGAAAGCCACCGGCGACTCGAGCCGGGCGGCACCTTCGCGCGCCTGCGTCAGGAGTGCGTCGATGGCCTCGCGATCAGCGTCGGTCGCGAAACTGAGCGCCAGCTCCAGGCGCTGTGCGGCGCGTTCAAACTGGCCTGCGGCCACCATCTGTTCGGCGGTCGTACGGTGCTCTCTACACAACATGGCCGCGCACTCCGTCGCTGCCTTCGCAAAGCCTTCGGCGTTGGCAGCGGGCGCCTCTGCGGCCGCCTCTTCAAAGTAGCGCTTCGCCGTCGCGAGCTCGCCGCGCCGCCGCGCTTTTTCGGCCTTCGCCGCCGCTTTCTCCCAACCGGGCTTTCCAAAACCAAACAGTGCCATTGTGTCTCCTCTCTGCCTGGCCGCTCCTACCTGCCGCGGGCCGCGCTGAGAAGTTGGGTCTTCGCGTCCACGTCCGGCCCGCGCCGCGCCGATGTTCAGCCGCATTCGCAAGCCGGCGTGCGCGGCGTGGAGACCTCAGCTCAGCGTACGCGGCGCCCGGTGATGACTACAGCCACGAGAGCGAGTCCGAGAAACACCGCACCGGGCCTTCGCGGTGATGCGATCGCGCAGCCGCTATCGCCCGCCCGGTCTTCGACCTGCTCGGCGTCGGCAAGTCCGCCATCACGCTCGTTCTCGGCCTCTTCGCCGGGCTCGACAGGGCTACCGCCAGCGCACACGTGTGTATCGACGTTGATGCACTCTTCACAGCGCGCGGGTCTGCTCCCGGTCCCTGAAAAACCGAGGTCTGCGCACAAAACAGGCACATCTGTGTCGCATATTTCGCCGTCGGTGACCTCGCCATCGCCACAGTATCTCTCGTAGACGATGACCTGCGTCAGGCACTCGCTGTCGCAGTAGCGGCACAGCTTCTCAGCGGAATACCCGTCCGGCGCAGGACAGGTCGTCGCAGACTCCGGGGGGTCACACTCTTCGGTGCCGGTAGGCGGAATGAGCCCGTCCCCGCAGACGCTGCCTTCGCAACCGCCGACATCGAATCGGCAGTCAGAAGTGCAGCCGAGGTTACCGGAAGCATAGCCGAAGTAGTCACAGCCGATCGTGAGACCGATCGAAGGCTCGCACTGCTCGAAACCCTCAGCGCCGTCCGGCACGGCGTGATCGCCGGCCTCGTCGCGATTGAAAGGATCGCCTTGAAGCACGCCATCGCCGCACCACCCTTCAGGGTTGGCGACGATCTCGCAGTCTACGCACTCTGTGCACTGGGGGTCACCCCAATCGCACGGTGGCGTTCCGCGCCAGTGCCCATCGTTGTCGCATTCCTCCCCCTCGTCGATTCGGTAGTTCTGGCAGTATCCGACGCCCACGCAGGCGCTCAGATCAGGGAAGCAGTGATCGTCGCAGCCGGCGCTTCCAGAGTCGTACCCGAAGTCCGAGCACTGCACGTCACCGCCGTCACAGACTTCGTCGGGCTGGCGGTATCCGTCCCCGCACCACCATCCTTCGGACTCTTTCAGGATGGCCGCGTCACGCGCCCCGATCGAAGCGGCGTCGAGGTCGTCGGTGTCAGCGTCGGCATTCTGTGAGGCGGCCGCCACGGGAATGGATAATGCAGCGACACAGACCGCCGTGGCGACTGCGGCTCCGATCAAGTGCGAATGAGCTGGTGAGGGGGATGTGCGATCTGCGATCAAGCGATGTGCCATAGCCTGTTCTCGTTGATGCGTCGGGCGGCGATCAGGACCATAGCAGCAGCGGCGCACTCCGAGGGAGCGGATCGACGACGCAGCTACGAAAACGCCTGATCAGCGAATAGCGCGCGCCGCGTCACGCATCTTTTGCTCGGCGCGCCGCGGGCCGCTAAGCGGTGTCTCGCTTCCAGGTCTGTCCGTGTCGAAACACGTCACAAGGGAACGCGCCGAGATGGCTGCACACAGCACTACAGAACCCGTTGATGATGAGCGCATCGCCGCAGCGCGTGAGCAGATAACGCACGCCCGTCGTGTCGTGGTCAAGATCGGCTCCAACGTTCTTGTCGGCGGCTCTGATGAGGTGATCAACCGCGATGTATTTGAGTCCCTCGTCGATCAGCTGCACGCCCTGGACAGCTTCCCGGATCGTCGCCTGGTGCTCGTTACCAGCGGCGCCATCGCGGTCGCACGGCGGCATCTCAACGAGAGCCGTCACCCACAGGAGACCCTCTCACGCAAACAGGCGCTGGCGGCGGTCGGACAGCCGAGACTGATGCAGCTGTACGCGGAGTCATTCGCCCGCCGCGGCAGGACCACCGCGCAGGTACTGATTGCGCCCGAAAACCTGAACGAGCGGGAGCGCTCGCTCAACGCTCGCAATACCCTGCGCGAGCTGGCCACGATGGAGGGCATCATCCCCATCGTGAACGAGAACGATACCACCTCGACGGATGAGATTCGCTTCGGTGACAACGATCGCCTCTCAGCGCTTATCTGCCCTCTCGCGGCCGCCGATGTGCTCGTCATCCTCTCAGACGTGGATGCGCTCTACGATGCGGACCCGCGAAGCAACCCTGACGCCAAACCCATCGAGGTGGCCTGGGCCGATGACCCTGCATTGAAAGCACTCGCAGAGCCGGCGGATCCCAATGGTCCCGGCAGCGGAGGCATGGGATCGAAGCTACGTGCGGCCAAGGTGGCCGGTGAGAACGGAGTCCCCACCGTCATCGCCAGCGGGCGGCGCCCGGACATCCTGCACGAAGTCCTCAAGGGCCGTGCGGTCGGGACCCTCTTTGTGCCTCGGGAACGACTCACCGCGAAGAAGTCGTGGCTGCGGAACGCCAGCCGTGTGGCCGGCCGCCTGCACGTGGACGCCGGCGCCGCGCGCGCCCTCGTTCAGAACGGCCGCAGCCTGCTGCCCTCAGGCATCACCGCCGTCGACGAGGACTTTCCTGCGGGTTCCGTCGTCGAAATCGTCGACAGCAGCAACACCGTAATCGCCCGTGGCGCCTGCACCTACGCTTCCGCAGACCTCAGTCGCATCGCCGGTCGTCGCAGCAGCGAGATCGAGTCGTTGCTCGGATACTACAGCGGAGACAACGCTGTGCATCGCGATGACATGGTGCTCGTCGATAGCGTCATCGACTGACTCCATCACGCTTCGGGCTTCATCCAATCTAACAGGTAGTGGCGAATTGAACGCCGCCGCAGATGTGCGTCGGAAAACGCGCAGTCCGGAGGCCGAGCTCAGCCCCCGATCGCGTCCAGTACCTTCTGCAGGGTACGCCAGTTTCGTGTGGTCCCGGGAGTGTCCAGGGCGCGCTCAAGATACTTGTTGTCCAGACGGGTCTGCGCGCGGCCGTTTGCGCAGTGCAGCCACGCGTGTGCTCCGTCGACGACCACACTTTCGTCGCCGAAGTCCGTGTCGTGAAGCTCCGCGGCACGAGCCTCGGCGGGCGGGTTGGCGAGCAGCATCAGGTAGGTTCGTTCGCGGGTGGACTCGCCCCAGGGTGCCCTGTCTACGACGGCGCGCAGCTGCTCCGCGCTGCGAACGATGACATCGACTTCGTGCCCGAAGGTGGACAATATCGCGTCACGAAGAACAACGGCGGCATCCCCGGTGCTCCGGTCTGCGCCAAACCACAGGTTGCCGCTTTGAATGTATGTTCCGACGTCTTCAAGCCCGATACGCTCAGCCATCGAACGCAGCTCGGCCATGCGGATCTTGTTGTGACCGCCGACATTGATTGCTCGTAAGAACGCGACATGTTTGCCCATGTGATGATCCGCTCAGTTGTGTGTTCTGGGGCGCGATGCGGTATTTGCGTCGCTTCCCGGGAGGTTCGAGTCCGCTGCCGCGCGCGTGTGGTTCTCGACCAGGGCGCGGACGGCGGCATGCACTTCAGCGCGCAGGGAGTCGGGGACCGCACGGTACTTTCGTCGTACCTTTGCCAATAGCGAGTTCAGCTCCCGCCGGGCTTCACCGCTCAGCTCGTCAGTCACACGCTCGTCCGGGTCCCCTTCATCGGGGGGCGCGGGACGGGCGTGGGCCCACGAGAGCACCCTGTCCAGATGCCGTACCGCGCGATTGAGCAGCACGAAGGCGAAGTTCGCCGAAGGATGAGGCCCTACGCGGTAGCGCCTGCCGCCTTCACCGGCGTTCTTGAGAGACTGCAGCTGGTCACGAACGCGACTGGCGCTGGCGAACCGTCGTCGGACCTCGAAGGCACCGCCGGCACCGCCGACCAGCCCTCCCAGCAAGATGCCGGCGCCGAGGGATGCCCCACCGACTGCGGCGTCGATGACACCACCGGCGGTAGCGCCGCCGACCGCAGAGAGACCGATCAGGGCCATCGGTGACAGACCCATCACGTCCCACGTGTCTTCCGCGAAAAGGTCCTCGCTAAGCTCGAGCTCGGCCGGCTCATCGGACTCCCATGACTCGATGGAGTGCATCCACACTTCGGCGATTTCGCGGTGTGTGTTTGTTTCGAGCGTACGCAGAGCGTCGTGAAATCTGCCTTCGAGGCGCCTGCGCTCGAACTTGAGCTCAGTATTTGCTTTGATGACCACATTCAGATGCAGCGAAGCGGAGTCGATGAGGAGGTCGGCGATGAGCGTGGATGCCTCAAAGAGACGCCGTTCCTGTTCCAGGTCCAACGCCGCAATGGCATCACGGAGCATCGGCTCCCAGTCCGGAGCGATGGTGCAGAAGTCGTCCAGGAGCTCACGCCGGTCCTCAGAGGTCACTCTGTGCGCGTCGAAGACACGGACCACCTTGAAGTACTGGTTGAGCGCGCTCTTCCATGCCGCGAGATGGGTCTCGCCGCTGCGGTTGATGAGCGCCATCGCCGGCCGGCCGGTGCGCAGCAGGATCTCCATCTCGGCTTCGAAGTTCGGTCGGTAGGGCTCAGAGCCGTCGACGACGTAGAGCACGGCCGCCCCATCGACGACAGGCCTCAGCAGTCGGCATTCCTCGGCAAATTCGCCCGCCGCTTCGTGTTCTTCAACGAAGGCTACAACGTCGTCTGCGCGGCCGGCGGCGCTGGTTTCACGGGCCTTCAGCCAGTGCAGCGCGCGCGGTGTGTCCTCGAAGCCGGGGGTGTCGATAATGCGCAGCAGCGTGCGGCCGCCTACATTGATGGCGTAGGGAACACACTCTGTCGTTGTTCCCGGCCGGGGCGAGATGCGAACGCGGTCGTTCTCGACCAGACTCGCGATGACACTCGACTTGCCGCGATTCACGCGCCCGACAACGGCAAAGGTGGGCAGCGCAGTGCTCATGGGTGCACCTCGTCCTCGGGCGCAGCGAAGAGCAGCCGGGGGTTGCCGACTTCACGGAGGTATCCGCCCCAGATGTGCTTCTGCTCAGGGGTGGGCGGCGGCCAGAGCACACAATAGATGTGGCGCTCCCCGGCCGATGTTGTCGGATGCCCGGCACCTGCACCGTCATTTGCAGTGCCGCGCCCTGCGTCCCGTCGGCCATCCAACGCGGCCAGCAGTCGCTTCAGGCTGCGATCGGGTGTTGCGTGAGCTTCGCTGACAATCACAACGGGCGCCGCACCTGTGGTCTTCAGAGCCGCGATCGTGCGCAGCTCTTCTTCGTAGTCCAGGCCGCCGGCTCGGTGCCACGCCTGAATGTCCAGACAGAGCTCATCGAGCAACCATGCGCGCAACGCCGGCGTGCCTGCGGGCGCATCACGCCACAGCAGGCCCTGCGCCGCGGTGACATCGAACCCGGGCTTCGGACGTTGCGTGCCATCGTCGACCAGAGGTCGGACGTCGCCGCCGTCCGCTGCCGCGCCTACAGTGAGGCGACCCGGGTCAAGACGCCGCAGGACTCGCAGCAGCTCCGGGCGGTCCAGGGGGGCGCGGGCCAGTGCGCGTCGCATCTGAATGCGCGACCAGGCAAACGCAAGCAGGCGGGGAATCAGCACCCAGACCAGCAGGCTCATCGCGAGGAAGGACCACCAACGCCCCGTGACCCGTGCAGCCACGTCTGCGTCACCAACCCAGGCGGAGTCAAAGCGCGAATACTGCGTCGCGGCCACCATGGCCTCGTCCGGACGCAGCGAAGGTGCTGCCCACGCCCACGGCGCGGATACGACGTCGACGAAGCGCTGCATGCCCGCGTCGCTCACTTCGAGAGTGGTGCTCCACCCGAAGGCGAGATCCGTGAAGGTGACCAGGCAGAGAAGGGTCAGCACAGCGCCCACGCACCATCCCAGAGCCGGGATCTGCGCCACGCCCCACATCCACCGCGATTCCATGCGTCCGTACATCGACCGCCGCGCCCGCGCCTGCCCCAGGACCTGTCGGAGGGCGGCGCTTCGTTCGCCGCTCAGCGAGATCAGCCGTGCGCCGATGCGCCGGGTCAGCGCCGCCATGGGTCCATCGGCGATCTGCGGAGACAGCGCCGTCATGGCCAGCTGTGTCGCGAATAGAATGAGTGGCAGTAGAATGAGCACCGCGAACGCGACGAGCACATTGGCAGGGTGCGTTCCTGTGAAGGTGAGGACGCCCGCCGCGGTGCCGGCGCCGAGGACCGCCGCGACGGCAAACACAACCCAGCCGGCGCTTCTCAGCCCGCGCGCGATGGCCTGACCGGGCAGGGTGCTCCCCGGTTGTCGGCGAAGGGCGTGGATCCACTGCAGCAGGCGATCACGCTCCGATGAGGCGTCGATCTGTGCGGTGAGGGCGGCGTCACGATCTCTCAGCGTAGCACGCTCCAACGCGCGGTCGGCGTCGAGCTGCACTTCAAGATCGATCAGGTCCGCCAGAGTCATGTTCTGGCATCTACTCGCAGCGCGGAAGCAGGTGAAGCGATCCTCGCTCGCTACAACATGTGCGAAAAAACGCACAAATGATTTGACCCCGATCACAACATGTGCGAAAAAACGCACATCAAGTATTGAGGACACCGTGAGTAACGACGTCGACATCACCAGGGAAGAGCTACAGCGCCGCGTGATCTATTCACTGATGCTGCCCGTTGCCCGTCTCGCCCATCGCTTCCGAGTTCCGCTCAAGGAGCTGAGCGGCTGGATGCAGATCGCGTACTTTCACGAGCTGCGCCGTGGCGGGCTGACCCTGCGCGAAGCCTGTGAGCTGTTGAACGTAGGGATGCGCAAGGCGGCTGAGCTGTCGAGCTCGCTGAAGGCAAACTTCTTTCAACCGGAAGCGGAACACGAGCTCCCGCGTCGGGTCGAGTACATGCTCTGGGCAGAGCCCCTGAGCCGCGCGCGCATCCATCAGGTGCTGCGTGACGAGAAGAGGGCGGACCTCGACCAGGCGATCGAGCGCCTTCTTGCTGAGCACCGTATTCGCGAGGTGGCCGGCAGGTCGGACGTGTTTGAACGTACAAGCCGTGAGGCGCGACTCGTCACTCCGCAGTGGATGACGCAGATCGACGGCGTGAACAATTTCGGCGCCAGTTTGACCGAAGCGGTGCATGGTCGTGTATTTGATGACAGCGCCGAATCGCTGCTGCGTACCCTCACCTTCGAGCTCGCAGACGCGGACGTCGGTGAGCTGAAGAAGCTCTACGAAGAGGTCATCTTTCCGCGCCTCGCCGAGCTTGAAGAGCGGTCAAAAGGCCAGAGTTCCAAATCAATGAGTGTATCGATCTGCTGGGCGCCCAATTCCAGTGAACCAGAAGGAGTATAGCCATGATGTGCCACAGAAGTAGCAGCAAACCGCTGATGAAAGCCCTCGCGTTGCTTGCGATGGCGGCCCTCGCCTTCAGCGCGTGCGAATCCACAGACGACCGCGCTTCGGTGTGTTCCTGGGGACAACAGGTCACGCTCAGCGGCGGCGCGGCGTGTGTGTTTGACGCCGAGACGGCGACGGCGTCGTTGAAGGCGATTCCGCCCTCGATGATTCGCATCACCGAGACGGGCGCGCGCACACACATTCCGTGGGCCCGCTCTGACGTCTGGGGCGCCTTTGATGTCGGCCAGGTGTGCGCGGCTGTCAGCCTGCCGAACGCCGACCTGCTGGGGCGATTTCTGGTGTGCAGCTCGACAGGCGGCCTGACCGACGAGGACCGCGCCATCGTCGCTCGCTTCGCGTCGAATGCAGGATCTGATGGTGCCGATTCCGACGACGTCGCCAGTTGGATCGCCGGGTGTGAGGCGTGGTGCGCTGCCACGGCCTGCCCGGTACCTTCGGCGATCCCCGCCGACGAGTGTGTAGCTTCCTGCGTGTTCGGCACTGCTGATATTGCCGCAGGCATCGGTATCGCCTGCGCAAATGCTACGAGCGATCTGCAGGTCTGCCTGTCCGCGCAGCTCTGCGGCGACCCGAGCAGCTGCGAGCCGGAACGCGCGGCCAGCCTGAGCGCCTGCGCATGGTGCAGCGATGACAGCGAGTGTGCAGAAGGCTCCGTCTGCAACGCTGGTGTGTGCGGTTCCGCGCTGATCGCCTGCGAAGCCGACTTCGACTGCATGTTCGGCGACGCGTGTGTGGACGGTGAGTGCACACCGCATATCGGCGTCTGCAACAACGACCTCGATTGTGGCGAGGGGTACACGTGCACCGCCTCCATCTGTGTGCCGGTGACGGAGTGCCAGACTTCTTTCAGCGGCTGGTATGTAGACAACGCGACCGGTGCCTGTGTGCAGGGCGCCATCACCGGCTGCGACAACCCATTTCCCTTCTCGTCAGAGACGGCGTGCACCGACTGCTTGAACGACAGCAACGTATGCGCGGCGGCCACCTGTGCCGCGACAACGGACTGCGCTGTGGGCTTCGAATGCAGCGGAGGCTACTGCGTCCGATCCGAGACATGTGATGTCCGGTGTTTGGATGATAGCGAGTGTGTCGCGGGCTCGGTGTGTGTGAGTGACGGTTGCAACAGTGAATGCGTGCCGGGCTGCTTTGCCGACAGTGAATGCGATATCGATGAAGTGTGTGAATTCTCAGAAGTCCCCTGCGCCGAAGAGCCCTGCGCAGGAGAATGTGTGGACGCGTGCGCTGCGATCAGCTGCGGTGCAGGGCTGAGCTGTGTGCATGGTATCTGCATCGAGTCCTGCCCGGACAACGACGGCGACGGGTTCAGCGCGCTTTGCGGTGAGAACGACTGCAATGACAATGATGTCACTACGCACCCGGGCGCTGAGGAATCCTGTGACGGAGTTGACAACGACTGCGACGGAGAGACCGACGAGCCGCGCGAGGGCCAGTGCGGCGATGGCGAGACCTGCGAATCCGGGACCTGCATCACGATTGAGCAGGCGCCACCGTGCAACACGGCCATCGACTGCAACAATGGTGAAGAGTGTGTCGCAAACTTCTGTGCGCCCGTTGAATCCTGCCTCGCAGTCCTGAGCGGCTGGTGGAACGATCGGGGCGGCTGCACCTTCGACTCCCGCAGCGGTTGCGAAAACCCCTTCCCATTCAACACCGAAGAGGACTGTGAGACCTGCGTAGCCAACGGCAGAGAATGTGCCGGCGGTGTTTGCACCCTCGACACCGATTGTGGCGACGGTATGGCGTGCAACGGGGGGTACTGCCGCGCGACGAACGGGTGTGTAAACACGTGTGCGAGCGATTCGGACTGCGCCGCGGGTGACATCTGCACGGTCCCTGGTTGCGGTACCGAGTGCACACCGGAGCCCTGTGTGGATGCTGATAACGACGGACACTGTGCCGAGGTCGACTGCGACGACAACAACTCTGCGGTGAACTCGGGTGCTGAGGAAGTGTGTGACGGCGTGGATAACGACTGTGACGACGAGACCGACGAGGTCGAGGTCGGATGGTGCGGCGACGAGGCGGGCTGCATTGGCGGCAGGTGCATCGACTTCTTCTGTGACTTCGTCGATCCTGACGTGCACTCCGACTTCGACGGCATCGTTGATTGCATCGAAGAGCAGTGGGGGACGGACCCGGAGCTTGGGGACTCCGACGGGGACGGACTCTGCGACGGCGCGGACCTCAGCTCGGTCGGTGACACGGACATGCCCTGCATCGGCGAGTACGCCCACCACGGCCGCGACACGGACGGCGACGGCACCATCGACGCCCTCGACCCAGACGATGATGGCGACGGATACGACACCAACGCCGAGTGGCAGAGCAACGTAGTCTCAGATGTAGACGAAGACGGTCTGGTGAACTGGCTGGACCCGGACGCGGACAACGACGGCGTCATCGACGGCGATGAGATCGCGAACGGAACCGACCCTTACGACGATACCTCGAACTGAAGGGTCGGCGAGGAAGGCATCCCGCAACAACCTCTTCCCCGCCGACTCTCCACAGGTTTCGTCACCTCGGCTCGGACTGCTTCGGCGGTCCGAGCTCGTTTTGTTTGCGGTGTGTGAGCGGAGCCGGCGACTCAGTCACATCGGCGCCGTGGATGCAGTGAGGGCGACACCTGACAATTGTGGCGGGGACGGCGTTCGTGATAGCCGCCGATTCCCCCCCCCAACACCGTACCCGAAAGGCTCTATGCGCGTTGCACACCTGGTCTGCCTGATCACGGCGATCTCTCTCACCATGACCACCACCGCCTGCAAGAAAAAGCAGGCCGAGCCGTCGGCCAACGACCCGGCGTCCGAGGCGCGCATGGTCGGCACATGGGAGGCGGACATGAGCTCGCTCCGGGGCGAGGCGTTGGACGCAATGCCGGCAGAGCAGCGCGCGCAGATCATGGCCGTGCTCGCGGGCGGCAGCATGACCGTGACCTTCAACGCCGACGGGACCTACAGCTCGCAGAACGTGGAGCCTAACAATCAGCAACCCTACAGTGACAGCGGCACCTGGGAGGTGCTCAGCTCTGTCGGAAACGTCGTCGAGTTTCGCACCACCGAGCTCGTGGACTCTCGAGGCGCCGAAGAGCTTGATGAAGAGCCGACAACCGTCACTCTGACCTTCAACGGAAGCGATCAGATGACGCTTGCCGGGGACACGGATGGCGGCGGCGAGATGACGATGACGTTGAATCGCCGTTGAAAGCGGCCGTCGCGTCTGCGACGATTTCAGTCACGGCGCTCTGCGCTCTCAGGTACGCCGCTCCCGCCGGCCGCGTCGCCCCGTAGCCGCCTCAGCGGCCGCAGCCGCCGCCCTCGGGGAGCACCATCGAAGCGCGCTGGATTGCGACTGATCGTGCGATGCCGTCTGCGTCGAGCACTTCCAATTCTACGTGCTCGCCAATCTCGCCACGCAGGGCAGCGATGTAGTCAATCGTCGTGGCTCCTTCTGTGGAGAGTCCGTCGATGGCGCTGATGCGGTCTCCCGCTTCGAGTCCGGCGGCTTCTGCCGGCAGGCCCTCCAACACACGGTGGACGTAGACGCCGCCCTCGGCGTCGCGGCGCAGTTGCACGCCGACGCCCGCGAAATCACGGTCTGCGATCAGGTTGTGGCGCAGCTCGCGGAAATTCTGCGTGATCACATGCGTCTCGCGCTCAATCACAAAGTCTTGCGCGATGTCGTCCCGAATCACGGAGATCGTAACGTCGGTGCCGGCGTCTCCGCGAACCAACTCCAGGAAGGTCTGCAGATCCATAGACTCTGTCGCCATGTCGTCGATGGCGATCACCTGATCGCCAACCTCCAGGCCCGCGTAAGCGGCCGGCATTCCGTCAATTACAGACTGAATCACGAATGCGTGATCCGCATCGAGGCCAATCTCGATCCCGACCATACCGGTCTCGATCAGCTGCGGAGCACGGGTGATATCGACCAGCCGCAAGCGATCAGCATCCGCTCCGATGCGAGCGTTGACGCCCAGTACATCGACTCCCTGATCGGCCGTCAGCGCCTCGGTCATTTCCTCATATTCTTCTTCGTCCGGCTCTTTGTCTTTGTCCTTGCATGCCGTCATTCCAACGACTGCCAGCAGCGCGATATATGCCATACCTTTCATCTCGTCCCCCTTTGTGACGCACCCACAACGCGGCAACACGAGCGACGAAGCTTTGCCGGCCTGCACCCGCAAAGCCGCCAGGAATCGCCACCACCAACACCGCACATCCCTCGCGGTTAGCACATTTCATGACCCGCAACAACTCACGATGTGGGCGCGCGGGCAACAGGACGCGAACCACACCGGCGTTGTTGTGTCCGACACGCCGATTGTTGTCGACGCAATGGCCCTGTCACGCCAAACACCCGGACTTCGCTCACACGTGCTATGTTGTGCCTGACACTATCCGATACGGGTTTGTTGCTATGGGGAAGGAATCGCCGCCCGGGGTTGAAGAGTTGCGTGCGCGGGCACTGCGGGCCGGTCGGTCGAAGGCCGTGCTCGGAGCGGTGATTGTCGCCGCGGTACCGGCGGTCGCCTGGTTGCTGGGCCGATCGGTGATGTCGGGTCCCAGCGCGGCGCCTCCCCTTATCGCGATGGTGCTGCTCTTCCTCGCGCAGGGAGGATACCTGATGTACCGAGGGCTGCGGCAGCGAGCCGTCGCCTCCGGCCGACTGTGCATGGCGATCGTGACCGAGGCCAGAGCGCAGACACTCGGTCGCCCGGGCGAACAGGCGGTCACCTTTGTTCTGGAGCTTGAAGTGGAACCGCCCGACGCGGTGAACGAACAGGACCGGGTGATCGCCAACAGCACCAACGTGTTTGGCAAAGAGGTCGCGGAAGGAAGCGTTGGCAGGAGCATCTCTGTTCTGTGGAGCCCAAGATTTCCCAT
>JAUICO010000106.1 GCA_030427825.1 bacterium
AGGTGAGGCAGCGTTGATCGCTGCGTTCAACATTGCGGACCGCAAGGTACAGGTGATCGGCAGAGCCCGCCTGCCTGATGTGCATATCGGCGACATCATGCGGCAGCTGGGCGGCGGCGGTCACGCGGCGGCCGGTGCCGCGACCATCAAGACCAGAGACGCACAGGTAGTGGCGACCCGCATCGAGCACGCGCTCAGCGATGCGGAGTCCCTGGGACGCACCGTCGCCTCTATCATGAGCACGACGGTGCACCGCCTGGACAGCGATGAGGTGATCTCGGCAGCCGGTGCGTTGCTCGCAGAGTGGGGCGTCACCGGCGCGCCGGTGTTTCGTGACGGGCGGCTGATCGGTGCTTTTTCGCGGAGCTTTCTCCGCGCCGCGGAGCGTGACGGGAGAGACGAGCTCAAGGTAAAGAGCAGCATGCTGCACCAGATTCACTCTGTGAGTCCGGATACGACCATCGAAGATGCCTACGGGGTACTGGTCGCCGCAGACACCGGGCGTCTCTTCGTATTGGAGGGCGAAGATCTTGTCGGTGTGGTTTCGCGCTCCGACTTTATCGCGTACTTCTACGGCGAGCGACCTGAACCGCGGTGGGCCTGAGCGCGGGGGGAATCCCTGACGCTGCCCGCCGCACAGACCGATGTGCCCGACATGTACGCAATTACCTCCCTTGTGGCTTCCGGCTCCGCGAGCGACTTCGCAGAATTTGCGCATTTTGCGTCCCCTGCTGACCAGTGGGGGGTGCTCTCGTCATTCATGATGGGAGAGATCCTCTTCATCACGATGGCGCTGGTGGCGCTGGTTCACGCGATTCGCCGCGGGCGTGGCCATCTGATGTTGTGGGTCGGCGCGCTTGTTGCCGGTACCGCCAATGATCTGATCTTCATCGCGATGCCTCTGGTCGACAACTTCTGGCACTCGCAGGGCACGATCATGCTCAACCCGCGGCTGCCGTTCTACATCCCCTGCGTGTACGTGTGTTTCATGTACTACCCGACCATGGCCGCCCGAAGGCTGGGCATGAATCGCTGGTCCACCGCAGCGCTGAGCGGGCTGGGAGGCATCGTATTCTACTCAATGTACGACATCGTCGGGGCGAAGAATATCTGGTGGACATGGCACGATACGGACCTGCCGATCGGAGATCGCATCCTCGGCGCCCCGTGTAGCAGCAGCCTGTGGGTGATCACGTTCGCGGGCGCGTTCTCGCTGCTGGCAGATGTCACGCTTCGCAAGCACCCAAAGCCGTCCTGGGGGCGCTTCTTCGGCGGCCTGGGGATCATCGCCGCCTTCGCCACTCTGGTCATGATGGTGCAGATGTTTCCCCTGCAGCAGGTGGACGGAGGCGCGCCGGGATACGGCGCCCTCGCGGTCGGCTTCGGCGTCTACACGCTCGTCTTCGTGATTGGACTCGCGCGGTCTTCGCAGCCGGCCTTCGTCGTCGACGCCGACCCTCGTGACCGGATGGTCGCAGCGGCCGTGGGCGTGTACTTTGTGGCGCTCTTCGCCAACGGCGTCGTCTCCGATCCGACAAAGGTTGTGAGTCGCGGCGTGCATCAGGAAGTCGGCGAGTGCTACGTCGAGCAGAGCGATATCACCGGCCTCACGAGAGACCGCTACCTCTGCCTCACTGACTACGAGGAGGACTTCGACTTCTCCTGCGCCGAAGCGCCGCCCGAGCATGGCGACAGCTGGTACACCATCTGCGGAACGCCACACGAGAACCGGGCGCTCTTCACCGCGGGTATCGGTGGCATCGGAGTCGTAGGCCTGCTCTTCTTCGGCGCCATCTTCAGGGTGCGGCCGAGCGCCGGCCGGGACCGCTCGTCGGACAGCGACGAGGACGACTCTACAACTACCTGAAAACGACCGTCTTGGTTCCGTCGACGACGACGCGGTCTTCGAGGTGCCACTGCACCGCGTTCGCCAGGGTGTCGCGCTCGACGCTCTGCCCCAGCCGCTTCATGGCCTCGACGTTCTGACGATGCGAGATGTCGGCGACGCCCTGCGCGATGATCGGTCCCTGGTCGAGGTCGGCTGTCACATAGTGAGCCGTCGCCCCGACAATCTTCACCCCGCGTTCCCAGGCCTGGCGGTAGGGGTCCGCGCCGACAAATGCGGGGAGAAACGAGTGGTGAATGTTGATGATGCGATTGGGAAAACGCGCAACGAAATCGCCGCTCAGAATCTGCATGTACCGCGCGAGCACCAACAGGTCGGCTCCTGCACAGAGCGCGAGCATCTGCTCCTCTGCGGCCCTTCGTCGTCCCCTGTGATTCGCTACGTAGTGAAAGGGCACATCGAAGCCTTCGACGGCTTTTCTCAGCTTGTCGTGATTGCTGATGACACACGCAATCTCGCAATCCAGCTGCTGTCGTTCGGCGCGCCATAGGAGCTCCAGCAGCGCGTGATCAGCGCTGGATGCGAAGAGCACCGCCTTCTTTCGATCGCCGCCGTAGGTGATGCGGTATTCCATCTCGAAGCGCTTCGCGACGAAGTCATCAAAGGCTTTGACGAGTCCGGTCGCCGGCAGGTCGACATGGGGCGTGTGGAACTCAAGGCGCATGAAGAATGTGCCGCCTTCGAAGTCACTGGCGTGTTGGTCGAGAGACGTAATGTTGGCGCCGTGTGTGTGCAGAAACCCGGCAGTCGTGCCTACAATCCCCGGCTGGTCCGGGCATCGAATCAGGAGTCTGGCGATCGTTGGGTCCGAAGGCATGAGGCTCCGTTCAGGGTGCGGGGTCTGAGACCTGTTCGGCGGCGGCCTGCGCACGCAGCTGTGCGACAGTGAGCTTGCTGCCGTCGGGACTCCAGCCGGGAGGCCCGAACGTAAACATGAACCAGTGCGCGGGATTCCGTGTGCCTGCGAGGTCGCGGACAATATCTGCAAACTCGTGGAAGGCGATGCGGACCGGGTTGTAGGTTTTGATGTTCGAAATCAAACCGTAGTTGGGTGCCTCTTCCTCGACCTGAAAGGTGCCGAACAGGCGATCCCAGACAATCAGGATCCCGCCATGGTTGCGGTCGAGATACTTCAGGTCACTTCCGTGGTGCACGCGGTGGTGTGAAGGCGTGTTGAAGACCCACTCGAAGGGACCGAGGCGCCCGATGGACTCGGTGTGGATCCAGAACTGGTACAGCAGGCTTACCGCCATCTGAAAGAGAATCATCGTCGGGTGAAAGCCGAGCAATGGCAGGGGAACCCAGAAGAGAAACTTCGTGATGGGCGTGGTCCAGGACTGGCGCAGAGCCGTCGCGAGATTGTATTTCTCGGACGAGTGGTGATTGACGTGGGCGGCCCACAAGACCCGCACGGTGTGGTGCAACCGATGGAACCAGTAATAACAGAAGTCTTCGCACACAAAGAGCAGGGCGAAGGCCCACCACTGCGTACCGATCTCAAAAATGCGGTACTGATAGAGCCAGAAGTAACCGCCGACCGTCAGTCCTTTCAGCGCGATATCGATGACGACGTTTCCGATACCCATCGCGAGGCTCGCGAAGGTGTCCGGCGTCCGATACCAGCCGGTGCCCGCCCGCCTGGCGTACAGAGCCTCGGCCACCAGCAGCAGAATGAATGCCGGGATTGCGTAGAGTACGAGGTCGTCGGGGACGCTGTCGAAGTCTGCGTTCATTGCCGCCGAGGCAGTCCAGGGCTTAAGACCTGTAGAGCGCTACTCCAGCGAGAGGCCCGCTGCAATTCGCGCTGACGCTGCGGTCACCACCGCGCGTCGTGCGCCCCAACTCTTATCCGCGCTGGTCCGGCCTTGGCTTGATCGCGTCCGCGGCCAGCGGACCTTCGCGTTTGAGTACCCAGAAATCCGGGATCGGGACGAGGAGGCCGCCTGCCTTGAATACCTCCCATCCGAGCAGCAACTCGGAATCGCCTTCGTTGACGCTGACCAGGGGGCAAAACCCAAGCCGTGCGGGCACGTCAAAGAAGCGATTTCCCGCGACGCGATAGTCCAGGTAGTGGCCGCCACTCCACCCCTTCGGGAACGTCACGCCGGCAGCAGAACGCACTTCGTAGTGACCGAAAGTGAGGGGCTCTCCTTTCTTGTCGCGAAGGGGACGCGGGGGCGTGTCCCAGCCCTCCTGTTCGACCTTCACGTTCCAGCCGCGAAGCGCGCCGCTGACCGGGTCTCGATGAAATGTCTTGCGAAACGACTTCCACAGCAGCCGGTGCATGAAATCCGGCAACGAGAGGTCGATTCCCGTGTAGGTGGTGTCGGCGAGGGCATCGGTGTCTAGCGGGTGCCCGCGGCGGACAATCTCAAAGAGATCGCTGCCGTTCATTTCAAGCATGTCGTCGAGTGTTATCATTCTCTGCTCCTCTGGTTTCGGGTTGTGTCAGTGGGTATTGCGAAGCACACTTCGTGCCGCGATTGTGGCCATGGCCATGATGGGAATCTGAGGGTTTACGCCCAGGTTGCTGCGAAACACGCTGGAGTCGGCAACGTAAAGTCCGCGCACCTTGTGATGCTGAAAGTCGGGGCCCACGACGGCGCGTGACGGGTCGCTGCCCATTCGGCAGGTGCCAAACATGTGTGTAATAGCGCTCTTGTAGGACGCGGCGCCTGACGGACCATTTTCCTCAAGTTCGACGAGGTCGGCGAGCTTCGACGTGCGCTTCTGATATCCCAGGACGCCGGGCGAAACGTGCTCTGCGCCGGCAGCCAGCATCATCTCGCCCATGATGCGAATCCCGCGACGAAACTTCGCGATGTCACCTCTGGTCGGCGTGAAAAACACGCGCGGCTTGCCCCCGATCACACGCACACGCCCCTGAGACTCGGCGCGTACCGCTACGCCCCAGTCCACATGGTGTGCGATGTCGTCGATCTCATGCGCCAGCGAACGTCCAAAGCCACCGAGTCGACTCGCGATCACCCCGAGGCCAATACCAAGGGCTTCAAACTTCAGCCCCTCATCGCATAGCCCAATCACTTCGTGCCCCTGGGTCGCGCCTTCCCACATGCGTACCGCTTCAGAAAAGCGGCCGGTTACAGACACACCCGGGTGGCATTGAAAGTGACGGCCGACGGGGCCATGTTTGATTCCGCTCCGAAGCAGCAGGGCCGGAGACTGCACGGCGCTCGCCGCCACAACGACAGCCCGTGAGGCCGCCACACGGACCGTTATGCCTGCCGCAGTCTTCGCAACAACGCCAACCGCTCGGCCGTTCTTCTTGACGATTCGCGTTACCTCGGCCGAGCTCAGTACAACCGCGCCTGCCGACTCAGCGTCGGAGAGAAGTGTGCGGTCAACCGAGAGCTTTCGCGCGTTCGGGCAGCCCTGCATGCACCGGCCGAGCCCCTCGCAGCCCTGCACATTGCGGCGGATGGGGCGGTGCGCAAGCCCGAGCGCTTCGGCGCCAACTGCCAGCAGCTGATTCTTCGGTCCGGCGACGGCGGGGTCGGTGGGCCTGACGTTCAGCCGCTCCTCAATCTCGTCGGTGATGTCTTCGAGTGTCTGCCACGGCAATGTCTCGCTGAGCGCGGGGTCTGCGGCCATCCACTCGTCGTATACATTGCGAGGGGTTCGCCAACAGATGGCTCCGTTGATGGGCGAGCTGCCGCCGACCATTTTGCCCTGAATGAAGGGCATCAGCGATCTGCCGATGACGACGGACGCTCCCATGTCGCGGTAGGTGGTCGCCATCGCGTGAAACGAGGATTCGACAAACTCGTGTGGCTCGAACCAGCGCCCGGCTTCGACAACTACGACCGCGAGACCGGCACGGGCGAGCTCCCTCGCCGCGGCAGATCCCGCAGGTCCGCTGCCGATGATCACGACATCGGTACGCAGGGCATGATTCGCGTGTATCGCACGACCGTCGAGGCGCTTCATGGATTGCCCCCGGCGTAATTCCTGCCGGCGGCGCCACGCTCGCGTCCCGTCGCCTGCACAGAGGAGTCGGCGAAGTAGGCGAGGCAGGCTACGATTTTGACGACCTCTACGAGCTGCCCAAAGACGGCAGAATCACCGGCATGAGCCATGATCCGGTCGCGTTGTTCGGCGTCCAGATCAGCTAACGACCCCGTGTGTCCCTGTAGCCGCGGGACGACGCCACCGAGCGCCGCGCAGGCCAGCCGGAAAGCGAGCTTGAGGTGTGCCGGCGCAGAGCCTTCAAACATCGGCCAGAACTCGCCGAGGTCAACGTCTTCAAGCGCCGGCAGGCCGCCGCCGGGCGCGGGCAACAGGCTCGCAAACACCGCGTCTCGCCAGCGAATTTCTGTGTCGGTCCACTTCATGCGGTAATGCTCCCCGCCAAGTCGCTGCTTTCCGTTCGCTCGGCGAGTAGTCTCAAGAAGCGCTGCACGGTCAGAGCATCAATCGTCGCCATCTCAGCTTCGATCAGTCTCTCTGCGTCGTCGCCATCACGCAGCAGAATGTCGACACTCCGCAGCATGGATGCTGCATTGTTTGATGGGTCTGCGTACATGGCCTGCGCCACGAAGGGCAGGTCATCCAATACCTGCGCTACGGTATTCAACAGCATCACAGCGAGTACGTTGCCTGACGCGAGCAGCAGGCGCCGCGTAAACGCGAGGTCGGCCCGCTGCAGAGCGTCGAGACCCTGATCCGACGCCGCTGCCATGTTCGCGGCCAGGTCGAGTAGGGTGCTCTGATCAGCGATAATTGCCTCGCGATGACGGACCAGTAACCGGGCGCCCATAACGCGCCGCATCTCAAGCAGATCTGCGAGTATCGCCGCTGCTCGCTCCGGCACATCAAGGGCAGCCTCAAGCCAGAGGGGCACCAGCGAGATGTCGCCGGACTCGAGGGGGTCGTTCACCGAGATCCCGCTGCCCTGACGAACTCGCACCAATCCACGGGTCTCAAGCCTGGCAATAACGCGCTGTATCGTCGCCGGATTCACGCCATTGCTTGTGGCCAGCGCGCGGATCGTCGGAAGCCGACTGCCGGGCGCGTAGGTACCTCGCAGAATCTCCTGCGTGAGCAGGTGTTCGATGATGTCAGGTGTCTTTGTCACGCGCGTTCTCGTTCAGAATTTGGATTGTATCACACAATTGTGTCGTACAATCAAGGCCCGGATCAGGGAGCTTCGATCTCGTGGCGCAGCTGTGCGAAACCCGACCGTCGCCGAGTGCTCGCACGCAGGCACCACGAAACCGGACCGGGGCGAACAGAACGACGCCCTGAGGTCTGTCGGAATCCGCCCGCTAACTCGCTGCACGATCCGGAACCTTAGCCGGAACCTTAGAAGGCGCTTACCTGCCGGTTCAGCGCGTCTGCCCGCTTTGCTTTGAGTATCGCCAGATACCCGAAGGCCATGAAGGCAACAAACATGAATCGGTAACCCATCGTGTTCGCCACAAAATCGATGTTGAGCTGCGCGACTCCAAAACCGTAAACGGCCTCGGCGACAAACGCGACCAGGCCGACTGTGTGCGCGAGCACGCTACGCTGCTTGTATGTTACCATCGAGGTCGCGATCAGAACGAGTCCGGTCGCGAGGGTCAGCGCGGTGATACCACCGAAATCTTCGCGGGGAGCAATCAGGGGCAGGAGGCCCGCGAAGCACATCAGGGCGCCAACAATGGCGATGCCGATCGTTACAAACTTTAGGGGATTCGATGAGTTCGCGAACACAAAGTGCATCGGGTGGCCGTTGCGCTCCAGCACCAGCTTCTGTCCCGCTTCGACCTGCAGCCGCACTGTCAGCAGCGAACCATCGGCGAGGGGATACTGACGGCCGTTGAGCATCTCCATTGCGCCGTCGATCGGAGGCCCGAGCGGCGTTCCATCGAGGAAAACCGTCGTCCCTTTCCACTTCCCGCGCCAGGAAACCTCTACGCGAGGGGCCTCGCCGGGTGCGAAGGCATATCTCTTTGAGGGCATGTGTTTGCTCCGACGATATACTCACCGCCACAGCGCCACTCTCATCGAGGTGATGTCAAGTTCGTCGGCGCCGTGTGAAGAGAGCGGCAAGGGATACGAGCAGCGCAGCGGGCAGGCCGCTGGTGCCGGCCGAGCTGCTGCAGTCTGCGTTCAGCAGCTCACCGCCGGTGACGATGTACTCGCCACCGCCGTCACTGCTGTCGTCGCATGCGTCGCCCACACCATCGCCATCTGTGTCTTCCTGCCCCGGGTTCGGTACGTTGGGGCAGTTGTCTTCGCTGTCTGCGACATCATCGCCGTCCGCGTCGTCATCGCAGGCGTCGCCGATGTCGTCACCGTCGCTGTCATCCTGGTTTGAGTTCGTAACGAGGGGGCAGTTGTCTTCGCTGTCCTCAACGCCGTCTCCGTCCGAGTCCTGGAAGTCGTCGCAGGCATCGCCTCGGCCATCGCCGTCCGCGTCGGCCTGGCCCGGATTTGCGATCGCCGGGCAGTTGTCTTCGCTGTCCTCGACGCCGTCACCGTCGCCGTCGCCATCGCAGGCGTCGCCGACGTTGTCGTCGTCTTCGTCTTCCTGGGCGGGGTTGGCCACGGTGAGGCAGTTGTCGACTGCGTCATCAACGCCGTCGCCGTCCGAATCCACGAGGGAATCGCACAGGTCTCCGACCCCATCGACGTCCACATCTTCCTGGTCCGGATTTGCCAGGAGGGGGCAGTTGTCGTCGATGGTGTCCGTGCCGTCACCGTCATCGTCCGGGTCTCTATAGTCAGGGAGCTGATCGCCGTCGCTGTCGTCGTTGCGCGGGTCTCCGTCGCCGTCCCGGTCTTCGTCGATGGTCAGGTACCCGTCGTCATCGTCGTCGTTGTCGAGGTAGTCGGGCGTGTCGTCATCGTCGCTGTCGTCGTTGCGCGGGTCACCGTCGCCGTCGACATCTTCGTCCCGTGTGTCGATGGAGTCCCCGTCGTCATCCACATCATCCCAATCTGCGTCGTCGTCGCCGTCTGTGTTGTCATCGGTCAGGTCGCCGTCGCCGTCGACATCCTCATCTGCGTCTACCAGCGAGTCGCCGTCGCTGTCGTCGCAGGCGTCGCCGATGTTGTCGCCGTCCACGTCTCCCTGCTCGGGGTTGGGCGCCAGGGGACAGTTGTCATCGCCGGTAAGGACGCCGTCGCCGTCCTCGTCGCCCGACTCGCAGATATTGGTACACGCGTCGTCGTCAATGTCGTTGCCGTCGTCGCACGCTTCGCCTGCATCAACGATCGCGTCGCCGCATCTGCTGTTGCTGCAGTCACTCCGACACACGCCGAGATCGACGACCGGGTTGTCAGTGTTTGCGCTGCCGTTGTCACATTCCTCACCGAACTCGATGACATCGTTTCCACACACCGAGGTGCAGGCTCCTTCTTCGGGAGCGCCGCTGCAGTCATTATCGAAGCCGTCGCAATACTCGGCAGGCTGCTCCGTGTTGCAGTCGGCACCACACGCGGCGGGGTCATCATCGCAGTCCGTGTTGTTTGTTACGTCAGCCGGATTCGCACGCTCACACGCTGACCCCACCGCTGCGGAGTCTCCGAATCCATCGCCGTCACGGTCGGGGTACCAGAAGATGCCGGGGTACTCGTCGCCGTCGTTGTCATTGCAGTCGGTGTTGTCGAGCACATCGGAGGCGGCCGAGCGGGAACAGGCCTCAGCGCTCGCTGTCGGGTCGCCAAAACCGTCCCCATCGACGTCGGGAAACCAGAGCGCGCCGGGCCTTTCGTCCCCATCGTTATCATCGCAGTCGCTACCGTTTGCGACGTCGTTGCTGTTTACGCGCTCGCAGGTCGCGAGCACCGGGGTGTCTCCGAATCCGTCGCCGTCCGCGTCGGCATGCCACTCGACGCCGGGCTTTTCGTCCGGGTCGCTGTCGTCGCAGTCGTTGTCATCGAGAACGTCGCTGTCGGCGTTTCTACTGCAGGCACTCGCGGCGGCGTTGCCATCGCCGAATTCGTCGCCGTCTGCATCCGGATACCAGAGCGCGCCGGGCTGCTCGTCCGCGTCGTTGTCGTCGCAGTCTGTGGAGTTCTGCACATCTGTCGGCATGGTGCGTGCGCATGTGGAAGCGATGCCGGCTGCCCCGAACCCATCGCCGTCGGCGTCGCGGTGCCACTCTACGCCGGGAAACTCGTCTCCGTCGTTGTCGTCGCAGTCCGTGCGGTTGCTTACGTCGCTGTCGGCCAATTTGCTGCACGTCGAACCCGGCGCAAGTGCGTCGCCGAATCCGTCGCCGTCCAGATCCGGGTACCATGTTACGTCCGGATTCTGTGTCTGATCCGTGTCGTCACAGTCGCCCGCTCGCGAGGCGTAGTAGCCTACCGGGTTGATTCCGTCGTCGTAGAGCTCGCAGCCGGCGGCCGCATCGATCCCGCTGAGCTCAATGTCCGCCGCCGGGTCGCCGTAGCCGTCGCCGTCGCTGTCGGCCCAGCAGTCGCGCTTCAACTGCACGTTGATCGCGCAGGAGTCGCCCGAGCTGCGCTGCCCCGTCGTGTCCTCTGCTGTCACAGCGAAGACGTAGACCCCCGATGTCGCCAGGGGCCCTGTCGTGAAGTCAAACTGTGTCACCCCCGTCGTCGCAGCATCACCTGTGCCCGAGCTCATCAGAGTCCCGGAGCCGTTTCGAAACTCCCAATCGAAAGTGCAGGGGTAGTTTGACTCGGCGTCGCTGCAGATCGCCCGTAGGACCACGCTGGTGCCGATGTTTACCTCGAACAGGCCGCCCGGGCAGGTGCCGCCAAAACCCACAGTCGGCGCAGTGCCGCCGCCGGCCTGCACCGCCGAGCCGCCAAAGAGCGCTACGCTGAGGGAAATGAGAGCCTGTACGAGTCGTCGATGCATCATTGAGCCCGATTGGAGTGGCGGATCAGCGATCGCAGCCCACAGCCGGGTACCGGCGCCGTAAGCGCGGATCCGGCGGTGCGATCGTGGCGGAAATCCTACTCCCGGTACCGATGTCGGTCAAACCGGCCGGCGGCCCGTTGCGGATACGCGCGTTGCAGCGACATGAGTGGGGAGAGCCTGCGCGGAGCCGACCTCTGTCGCCGGTCGTCTCCGCGGACGAAGCCGGGCTGCCGGCCGGGATTTCCGGGGCCGAGTCCTGCGTACAGTGCGCGAAGCGGGGAGTCTGCAACCAGCAGCGAGCGATGAACCGCGCTTGTGCGGCTATCCCCAGCCCTCTAAGAGCGATGCCCCTTGCGACCCTGTCGCCGACGTGCGTGGCTCCGCACTTCCCAAAGCACCGAAGAAGCGCGCTCCATGGCTCGTCTCGAAGAAGAAATCGCAAAGCGACGAACGTTCGCGATCATCAGTCATCCCGACGCAGGCAAGACCACGATTACCGAGAAGCTGCTGCTCCTCGGCGGCGCCATTCAGATGGCCGGCACCGTGAAGGCGCGCAAGGCGGAGCGGTACGCGACCAGCGACTGGATGGAGCTTGAGAAGCAGCGCGGCATCTCGGTGACGACGTCTGTGATGCGCTTTTCCTTCGGCGGCTACGAGGTGAACCTGCTCGACACTCCAGGCCACAAGGACTTCAGCGAGGACACCTACCGAACCCTCTCGGCGGTCGATAGCGCGCTGATGATCATCGACTCCGCAAAAGGCGTCGAGCCACAGACGATCAAATTGATGGAGGTGTGTCGCCTGCGGAACACGCCGATCGTTACCTTCATGAACAAGCTCGACCGGGAAGGGCTCGACGCTTTTGAACTCCTGGATAACGTCGAGAAGGTTCTGAACATCGACTGTATCCCCATGACCTGGCCCATCGGAATGGGCAGCGCTTTTCGCGGTGTGTACGAGATACACACAAACCGCGTGCGCCTCTTCGATGCGAACGCCGTCGACGGTCGCGGAGATGTGATCGAGCTCCATGGTCTCGACGATCCGGCGCTCGACAGGCGCATCGGCGCCTCCGCCTCTGCCGCCCTGCGGGACGAGCTTGAACTGATCATCGGCGCAGGCATCGACTTTGACGAAGAAGCGTTCATCTCAGGAAAGCAAACACCCGTGTTCTTCGGCAGCGCCCTCTCAGGGTTCGGCGTCGAAGAAATGCTCGCGTCCTTTGTCCGCTACACACCGCCGCCGGGGCCCCGTCCGGCGGTCGAGCGCGAAGTCGCGCCCGACGAAGACAAATTCTCGGGCTTCGTGTTCAAGATCCAGGCAAACATGGATCCGCGACATCGAGACCGCGTGGCGTTCATGCGTGTGTGTTCAGGAAAGTTTGTGCGTGGTGCGCGATTTCGCAATGTGCGACTCGGGCGCGATATCAAGATGGCGAACCCGATCATGTTCTTCGCGCAGCAGCGCGAGATCGTGGACGACGCCTGGCCCGGTGACATCATCGGACTGCACGACACCGGACTGATACAGATTGGAGACACATTCAGCGAAGGCGAGACGCTGCACTTTCGCGGTATCCCGAGCTTCGCCCCTGAGATCTTCCGCAAAGTGTTTCTCGAGAATCCGCTGCGCATGAAGAACCTGCGCAAAGGATTGGAGCAGCTGGCACAGGAGGGCGCAGTGCAGCTCTTCAAGCCGATTGAATCCCCCGACTACATTGTCGGCGTCGTCGGGCAGCTGCAGCTCGACGTCCTCAAGCACCGCCTCGAAGGCGAGTACGATGTGCAGGGTCGCTTCGACAACGTCACCTATGCCACAGCGCGATGGTATCGTTGCCGGGACGAGGCGGCGCTTCATGCCTTCGAGAAAGACGCGCAGCGACACCTCGCGCGAGATGTGCGTGATCGCCCGGTCTTCCTGTGTGAGTCGAACTGGCGCTTGAACTTCACGAAAGAGAAGCACCCAAAGATCGAGTTCTATGGCACCAGCGACATGGTGAACTGAAAAGGTGAACTGATGGACGCCACGCCCCTGTTGAAGATTGATCAGCTCGAGACCGTTTTTCGAACCGAAGGGCGTGTTGTTCGTGCTGTCGACAAGGTCAGCTTTTCGATCGAAGCCGGGCAGACTGTGGGGCTGGTCGGCGAATCCGGCTCCGGAAAGTCGGTCACGTCGTTGTCGATCATGGGGTTGCTGCCGGACATCGTCGCGAAGATCGAAGGCGGCAGTATTGCCTTTGTCGGTCGGGATCTCACGAAGCTGAGCCAGCCCGAGCTCCGAAACCTGCGCGGCTCTGACATCAGCATGATTTTTCAGGAGCCGATGACTTCGCTGAACCCGGTGTTCACCGTCGGCTTTCAGGTCATGGAGGCGATCCGGCTGCACCAGGATGTCGGCAAAGAGGAAGCTCGAAGGCGGACGATCGCACTCTTTGATGAAGTCGGGATCCCGGACCCTGAGAGTCGCATCGACAGTTACCCGCATGAGATGTCCGGGGGGCAGAAGCAGCGCGTGATGATCGCGATGGCGTTGTCATGCAATCCCGAGCTTCTGATAGCCGACGAGCCGACGACGGCGCTCGATGTCACGATTCAAAAGCAGATCCTCGACCTGCTCCGTCGCCTCCGCGATGAGCGGGGGATGGCCATTCTTTTCATCACACACGACCTGGGAGTGATCGCCGAGATCGCTGACTATGTCGCCGTGATGTATCGGGGGAAGCTCGTCGAGTTTGGTCTTGTCGAGCAGATGTTCCGCGCGCCCAAACATCCCTATACCCGTGGACTCGTCGCCTGCAGGCCGGCGCTGGATACGACCTATCGCAGGCTGCCGACCGTGTCCGACTTCATGGCCACGGAGCGCGATGAATCGGGTCAGATTCAGATTCGCGAGCTTGAGCTGAGCGATGAGAGAATCGAGGAGCTTCGTGCATCGGGCCGCGGCCGCTACCTGCACAAGCGTGCCGATTGCGAGTCGCTGGGCTACGACCTTAAGAAGCTGGCTGCCGGACACGAGACCACATTCGTGACGGGCGACGAAGCGCCGCTGCTTGCGGTCGAGAACCTGAAGGTACACTTCCCGGTCAAGAGCGGGCTGCTTCGACGAACCACCGGGCACATTCGAGCCGTCGATGGTGTCTCCTTCGATGTGTATCGAGGTCAGACCCTGGGACTTGTAGGCGAGTCCGGCTGCGGGAAGACCACATGTGGGCGTTCGATCCTGCGCCTGGTCGAGCCGACTGAAGGCGTTGTTCGCTTCGATGGCGAGGACGTGCGTGGACTGGACAGCCGCCGGATGCGGGCCCTGCGCCGCCGCATGCAGATCATTTTCCAGGACCCGTACTCGTCGCTCAATCCGCGGATGACCATTCAGAGCATCCTCACCGAGCCGCTGCGCATTCATAACATCGGTGAGGCCGGCGCGGATCGTCGTAGCCGAGTCGCGAAGCTGCTCGCTGAAGTGGACATGCCGGCGGAAGCAATGAACCGCTACCCACACGAGTTTTCCGGTGGCCAGCGCCAACGAATCGGCATCGCGCGCGCCCTCGCTGTCGAACCCGAGCTCATCATCTGCGACGAGTCCGTCTCAGCGCTCGATGTGTCCGTGCAGGCGACGGTGCTGAACCTGCTCAAGGATCTGCAGGAGCGCCGCAACCTCACCTACATCTTTATCTCTCACGACCTGAGCGTTGTGAAGTTCATGGCCGACATGATGGCGGTCATGAAGGACGGCAGATTCGTCGAGTTCGGCCCCTCGGACGCCATCTACGAGCAGCCCGCAGAGTCCTATACCCGCCGCCTGATCGAGGCGATCCCGGTGGGTATTCGGGCCTGAGCGGCGCGCTACCTGCGTGTTCCTGACAACGGCGTAGAGCGGGAAACGGGACTCGAACCCGCGACATCCTGCTTGGGAAGCAGGTGCTCTACCAGCTGAGCTATTCCCGCATCGTGCACCGGCAAGAGTAGCCGCCGTGCGTGCGACGTCAACCAGCCGGCGCAGCAGTCAGTGAGAGGCGTCGAATGGCAGCGACAGGTCGCCCGAGAGTACGTCGACGACCTCTTCGACGCGCAGCACAGGCAGCGAAGCCGAGGCGTCAACTCGCATGCGGGCGCTGACCGCGTCGAACGAGAAGGCCGTAATCCCCGGAAGGCGCCAGCCCGG